>JBDSIH010000112.1:0-16283 GCA_039918055.1 Chthoniobacterales bacterium | reverse complement strand
GCTCGTCGTTTTTCTGAATGCGCACGGGCAGAAAATGCCATCGTGGACCGGCGGACATTGCCCGTGGTTTACGCGCGCAGAATTTCAGCGCGATGCCGACAGCCCGCGCATGAAGGAATTACGCACTATTCTCGCAGGCAGCGTCGGCCTCCAGGCACGCTTCGCTGGGCAACGCCTCGAACAATCTCTGGATAAAATGCTCCGCTCCGCACCCGCGCTCGAGCAACAGAAGATCCGCACGAATTTCAACCGCGTCGCCGCCGAACCCATGGGACTTTACGCATTGATGGATTACGTGAATTTTAAAGGCGAAGGCACCTCCCCCACCGAACGCTACAACGGTAAAGGCTGGGGCTTGCTGCAGGTCCTCGAGCACATGAAGACCTCCGGCCCCGCGCTACCCGCATTCGCCGACGCCGCAGCTGCCGTACTCACCGAACGCGTGCAGAATTCCCCAACCGCGCGTCACGAAGCCCAGTGGTTGCCCGGCTGGAAAAGCCGCGTAGCGACCTACGCGCAGTAGGGAAGAAAAGAATGGGACGCGACGGAGCACGTTTGCACGGCTTCGCCTCTGCCTACGGCAGGCCATCTCCGCTTCGCTTCGATTCTCCACCTGAGGTCGAATTTGAAATTACGCGATATCTTCGGATACAGTCTCTGATGGAGGGACGTGCTCCGCCGCGTCCCATTTTTTCACCAGGGCAAAATATTCATTTCGCCTTGCCATGGCCAATTTTCAGGATCGTTTGCCAGTCCTGCGCGAATTGGATTTTGCCGCACATATTCCCAACGTTCGCTGTAATGCTCGCCATGGCGGCGCAATTGCCGATCCCAGTAATTCTTTTGCCAAATTGGTTTTTCGTTCGGATAAGGCCAACGCTGTGAAACGGAACTTTTCCAATGCTTCACCCATACATCCAGAGGACGGCCGGGAAATTCCGCTGGACTACAAAAAAGATGAAGGTGATCCGGCATGATTACAAAGCGTCCTATCAGCCATGCGTCTGCATTGCGCCAGGCATCTTGGAGTAGCGGTAATATCTCTTTTCGAATGAGAAGAGGTTTTCGATCTTTTGTGCAAACAGTTACGAAAACAATGGTCGATGTATTATGCCGCTCAACCGCAGGAAAATGTGCAGGGCGTTTCCGACCGTCAGTCATTGGATTATCTTCCACGGGATTACAACGTTTGCGATAAAATTATAAGTGGGACGCGACGGAGCACGTCCCTCCATCAGAGCCTACAGCCGAGAATTTCGCGTAATTTCAAATTCGACCTCAGGTGGAGAATCGAAGCGAAGCGGAGATGGCCTGCCGTAGGCAGAGGCGAAGCCGTGCAAACGTGCTCCGCCGCGTCCTATTCTTTTCTTCATCGTAATTTAAAACCCACGGTTTGCATCGCATGGCACTCTCGCTGTAAGATGCTTATTCCGATGGGTGAACACTTTCAGCAAAGACAACCGCGCAGCAGCTTTTTTATCATTACCGCTATTTTGCTAATCGGATTGCTGGTGGCTCCATCATTGGCCTGCCTGCGATTGGCCCACTCGTTTGATCCCCGTTTTGTCTTCGGCTACGTCATCGCAATTTCCTGCCTCACCTTTTGGATTTACTGGCATGATAAACGGCGCGCACAGACCGGGGGCTGGAGAACGCCGGAATCCACACTACACCTGCTCGAATTACTGGGTGGTTGGCCTGCCGCTTTTATTGCGCAACGCACTTTCCGTCACAAGATTTCCAAGACCAGGTATCAGGTCGTATTTTGGATAATTGTTATGCTTAACGAAATGATCGCGATCGATTTTCTATGCGACTGGCACTTTTCAAAGGAGGCCATCAAGCTCTTACAACGCTGAATTGATTTCGAAGGTTTGCATTGCACGCCACTCCCGCTGTAGAATGCTCCTCACCGAGCGCGTCCAGAATTCCCCACCCGCCCGCCACAAACCCCATGCGCGAACAGGAAACCAAACTCACTGATTCGCCGAAGTATTTCCTCTCGCGAAGCGGAATCATCGCGATCTTTTCCTTCACGGCCATTTGTGCGCATCTTGTTTTGCGCTACGGCCTGCCTACGGAAGCATGGCTCGCCCCCATCCCGCTCTATGCGACGCTCATTTTCGGGGGCACTCCCCTTGTTATTGCGCTGATGGGAAAACTACTCAAAGGGAATTTCGGCTCGGATCTGCTGGCGGGCATTTCAATCGTCACCTCCGTTTGCCTGAATGAATACCTCGCGGGATCGATCGTGGTCCTGATGCTTTCCGGCGGGGAGGCACTCGAAAACTATGCACTGAGTAACGCGTCCTCTGCTCTTCGCGCACTGGCTAAGCGAATGCCTTCCATTGCGCACCGCAAGCGGGATTCGCAAATTGTGGATGTCGAATTGGAGGAAGTCACACTCGATGATATCCTCGTTGTCTATCCCCATGATATTTGTCCCGTGGATGGCATTGTGCTCGAAGGCCACGGCGTGATGGATGAATCCTACCTCACGGGCGAACCTTTCCAGATCACCAAGACATCCGGCTCTGCGGTCATTTCCGGAGCGATCAATGGCGAAAGCGCACTGACTATAAAAACCACAAGCCGTCCTGCCGATTCGCGCTACGCGAAGATTATGGAAGTGATGCGCGAGTCTGAAAACAAACGCCCTGAACTACGACGCCTGGGCGATCAATTGGGGGCGATTTATACTCCGATCGCACTGGCGGTTGCACTTGCTGCATGGATGCTCAGTGGCGAAGCCGTCCGGTTTTTGGCGGTGCTTGTGATTGCCACCCCCTGCCCTCTGTTGATTGCGATACCGGTCGCCATCATGGGCTCTATCTCCCTCGCTGCACGAAGGGCGATCATTGTAAGGAATCCGGTGGCGCTTGAGCAAATCGTAAGATGCCGCACGGCGATTTTTGACAAGACGGGAACGCTCACCTACGGAGAGCCCGAACTCAGCGAACAGTCCACCGCATCCGCTTTTTCAGACAAGGAAGTATTAATGCTCGCTGCAAGCCTTGAGGTATATTCCAAGCATCCGCTTGCGCGCGCCATTCTTTCCGCCGCAAAAAAACAGGCCATCCCCCTCCGCGAGGCGATGGCTGTCCACGAACCCCCGGGACAGGGAATGCAGGGAACCATTGAAGGCCGCAAGGTTCAGATCACCAGCCGAAAAAAAATTCAGCATCAAAATATCGCGGGAATAGATGCGCTTCCGCCAAGTGCCCAGGGGCTGGAGTGCATCGTGCTGATCGAAGACCGGTATGCCGCGACGTTGCAGTTTCGGGATACCCCGCGGGCGGACAGCCGCTCCTTTATCAATCATCTGGCACCCCAGCATCATTTACAACGGGTGATGATTGTTTCCGGTGATCGGGAATCCGAGGTCCGCTACCTCGCAGAGCAAGTGGGGATAACGGAAATCTACGCGCACAAAACTCCGGAGGAAAAACTCGCCATCGTGCGCGCGGAAACCGCAAACGCAAAAACGCTTTATGTCGGAGACGGCATTAATGATGCCCCCGCCATGATGGCCGCAACCGTCGGTATTGCCATGGGCCGGAATAGCGATGTCACGGCGGAAGCCGCAGGCGTTGTCATTCTGGATAGCTCCCTGGAAAAGGTGGACGAGTTCATCCATATCAGCCGCCACATGCGCAATATCGCCCTGCAAAGCGCCGTCGGCGGAATGCTTCTCAGTCTGGTGGGGATGTTCATCGCGGCTTCCGGACATCTGAGCCCCGTGAGTGGCGCAATCGGTCAGGAGATCATTGATGTTCTCGCCGTCGTCAACGCATTGCGCTGCCTCCTGCCGCCCCGGGTAATTTCCGATCTGAGAAAACCCACTCCGCCCACCGCGACTTAAGCTTTGCGGCTGCGACGGTAAATAGAAAACGCCACGCCCGCCGCCACAATCAGCGCGATGGAGGAAGGCTCGGGAACAACCGTGCCCGTGCCGCCGAAGTTCGGCGTAATAGGCGCGCTGGATGCTGCGGTGGTTGCGACTCCCGTAACGAGATTAATGGTCTCAATCGTATTCACGCTGCTTAGCGTGCCGTACTGGTAGGCAAGCCCCAGCGTGGAATCCACGATGAATTTATCATACGTGGATTGCGTCGTGAGAATGCCGTTCGCAATCGCCTCCGAATTTCCCGTCGTCACATCAAGAGCGCGGATTTGGTTGCCCTGGGCGACAATGAGCGAGCCATTATAGAACCCGCCAAAAATCGGATCGCCGGAAAGATTCGTGGTGAAATCGGTGGCCACTCCGGTGACGAGGTTAAAGGATACAAAGGTATTGTCCCCATTCTTAGTGCCGTACTGGTAGGCCATGCCATTCGCGGAATCGACGATGAATTTATTATAGAGAAAAATCGTGCTGAGATCGCCCGTGGAGATGAGCGTCGAGCCGCCGGTGGCCGTATTCACGGAGTAGACCTGATTGCCCGTGGAGACGATCAGGTTATTGTTATAAAATCCGCCGAAGATGGCCGTGCCGGAAAGCGTGAATGGAACATACGTGGCCGCACCGGAAATCAGATTCACGCTTTCAAGCGTATGGCTGCCGTTTAGGACTCCGAGTTGATAAGCGGTATTCGTGGCGGAATTAACGATGAAGAGATCGTATGCAAACTGGGAATCCAATCCCCCTGTAGCAACGAGCGTGGTCGCACCCGTCGTCGGATCCAGCAGCCGGATTTGGTTATTCGACGTGGTGCCGTAGTAGATACCACTTTGTGCAAACGCCGGTGCCGAAAAGCACACAACCATCAACAGAACAGCAGTGATGCGGGGAATCATCTCTGGAAGTGTTAAACATTCAGGGCGCAAGGTCAATCTGCGGTTTGCATCCAGGGCCTGCCACAGTGTATAAATAAAGATTCGATGCCATCTGCCACCAAAGAACAAATCGGCGAAATCCTGGAATCGATTGCGCGCCTTCTCGAATTGAAGGGCGAGAATCCTTTCAAAATCCGCGCCTATACGAATGCCGCACGTACGCTGGAATCCACACAGGTCGAGACTGCGGTGCTTGCCGATCCTGTTAAACTCCGCGAACTCGACGGCATCGGGGAGGCGATTGCGCTGAAAATCGCGACGCTCGCCACGACGGGAAAGCTCCCCTTCTACGAGGAATTGCGCGACGAGTTTCCGACCGATCTCTTTGAGCTTTTTGATTTGCAGGGCCTCGGCGCGAAAAAGATCAAGATTCTCTATGACAAGCTCGGCGTGCATTCGATTCGCAAACTCGAGCGCAGTTGCAAAGATGGAAGCATCGCCGCGCTCGCGGGCTTTGGCGAAAAGACGGCGGCGAATATTCTCGAGGCTATCGCGCAGCGGAAGAAAAACCAGGACCAGTTCCTGCTTGGCGAGATCACCGGCCTTGCGCAGGAAATGCTTGAAATGCTGCGTTCGCTGCCCGCCGTCACCCATGCGGAAATCGCCGGAAGCTACCGCCGCAAAAAGGAAATCGTCCGCGATCTCGATTTCATCGTCTGCACCAAAACTCCCGCGGAAGTCGCGGAGGCATTCACGCAAAACGAATGGGTCGAGTCGATTCTCGCCAATGGAGAAACCAAGTGCAGCGTGATGCTCAAGCGCGGCATCCAGTGCGACCTGCGCATGGTGAGCAGCAGGGACTACCCCTTCGCGCTCGTGTATTTCACCGGAAGCAAGGAACACAATATCCGCCTCCGCAGCCGCGCGCTGGAGCACGGATGGTCGCTGAATGAATACCGCTTCAGCATCGCGGAAAACCGCAAGAAGCACGACCCGATTCCGGACGTTCACGAGGAGCGGGATATCTACAAGGCGCTCGATATGGATTTCGTGCCGCCGGAACTCCGCGAGGACATTGGCGAATTTGACGCCGCGCAGGAGCACACCCTCCCCGATCTCATCAAAATCGAAAACCTCCGCGGCACGTTTCATTGTCACACCACCGAGAGCGACGGACGCAACTCGCTCGAGGAAATGGCGAATGCCGCGCAGGAACTCGGCCTCGAATACCTTGGCATCGCCGATCACAGCAAAAGCTCCTTCCAGGCGCGCGGACTCGATGAAGACCGCCTCGCAAAGCAGCGCAAGGAAATCGACCGCCTCAATAAGGAAAACCCGGACTTCCGCATTTTCGCGGGAACGGAATGCGACATCCTGAAAGACGGCTCGCTCGATTTTTCCGACGAGACGCTTGCGAAGCTCGATTACGTCGTCGTCTCCATTCACGGCTCCTTTTCGCTCGGCGAGGCGGAAATGACGAACCGCATCATCAAGGCAATTTCCAATCCCTACGTCACGATCCTCGGTCACCTCACCGGGCGGCTTCTGCTTTCGCGTCCGCCGTACGCGGTGAATATCCCCGCCATCCTCGAAGCCGCGGCGGAAACGCAAACGATTATCGAACTCAACGCCAACCCGCGCCGCCTCGACATGGACTGGCGCTGGTGGCCACTCGCAAAGGAAAAAGGCGTGCGCTGCGCGATCAATCCCGACGCACATTCCACAATGGGATTGCAGGACCTCTTCTTCGGCGTCGGCCTCGCCCGCAAGGGGTGGCTCACGAAAAAGGATGTCGTGAACTGCCTCCCGCTTTCAAAAATCACCGCCGAGCTCGAACGCAAGCGCACGCATTTCAAAAAGTAGCCGCATACGCGGAATCCCAAATAGGACGCGGCGGAGCACGTCCCTCCAGCTGAGCCTGCATCCGGGAATTCGCTTAATTTCAAATTCGACCTCAGGTGGAGGGGCGTGCTCCGCCGCGCCCCATTCTTCAAATGATGCTAAATTCTAAAGCCTATAACGATCAGGCTTTATTCCCACGCGCGGCCTGACATAGTGGACGCACCCTCATGTTCGCTGCCGCCCTAGTCACACAAGCCCCGTTTCCGCTGACGCTGCACTTCGCGGTATCGGTATTAATTTTCGGCATCTTTCTGGGCATCGGCAGAGTTCTCAACTCCCGCACGGGTGTGCAGCTCGGTTTCTTCTTTAAGGTATTCGGCCTGGCGTCGGCGGTTTACCTGCCGATGCTGTATCCCCACTACACGCAGTATATTTCGATGCGGCATGCCTCGGCCGCGCTCATGATCCTCTCCGGCGCGTTCGTGCTTTCCAATTTTCTACGCCGCTACGGCTGGGAACTCTGGTTCGAACGCCGCAACTCCAAGGCCCCGAAATTCCTGAGCGAGTTTTTCTCCGCCCTGCTCGTTCTGCTCTCCATCGGAATTGTCCTGCGTTTTATTTATAAAGAAGACGATGGCGTACGTGCGCTCCTCACGGGATCGGGCATTGCGGGATTGGCAATCGGTTTTGCGTTACAGGATCTGCTGGGGAACATCATCGCGGGATTCACGATTTACTTCGGCGGCCAGTTCAAGGCCGGAGACTGGCTACTCATTGAAAATAAGCATGCCGAAATCATGGAGATCAACTGGCGCTCCACCCGCATGCGCACCACCGACCATGTGTATCTCGATGTGCCGAACAGCAAGATCACGAAGGACATGGTGACGAATTTCAATTTCCCCACCAATCTTCACGCCCTGCGCCTGGAAGTCGGAGTCCATTACGATTCCTCGCCGACACTGGTAAAGGAAGTAATAGCCAAGGCTGCCGGTATGGCTCCCGATGTGTTGAAGGATCCGCCGCCGAACGTTTACCTCAAGGAATTCGCGGCCTACTCGATCATTTACGAAGTGAAGTTCTGGATCAATGACCACTCCCGCTTCAGCCCTGTGCACAGCGACATCCGCACGAATATCTGGTACGCGCTCAAGCGCCACGGCATCACCATTCCCTACCCCATTCACACGGAACTCTACGCCGAAGAGAAACCCAAGCCGCCGAATGCCACGGACATCAACCGCGAGGCGCTCACGAAGGCCTCCTTTGCGGAATGCCTCAGCGCCGAGCATATCGCCCGCCTGACACAAACGGCGAAGACCGTGCAGTTCGGCAAAGGCGAGCACCTCACCGAACAGGGCAACGAAGGAAATTCGATGTATATCCTTATTCGCGGCATGGCGGAAGTCATCGTCTTTGCAAACGGCACCCGCTCCTCAGTGGCGAAACTCGGCGCAGGAGACTGCATCGGCGAGATGTCTCTCCTCACCGGCGAACGCCGCAGCGCGACCGTCGTAGCCCTCACGGATTGCGACGCGGTGAAAATCGACAAAAATGATATTGCACCCATCATCGCCGATACGCCCACTCTGCTCGATTCACTGAGTAACCTCCTCGCCCAGCGCAAACTCCAGCTCGAAGGCGTTACGGCTGTGACTGGGGAAAACGTTCACGACGAAAAGCGCAGGGAATACAGCGCCGGATTCCTCCGTTCGCTCAAACGCTTCTTTGCGGTGTAGGTCGCCCCAATACCATTGCCGATTGTGAAATTTCGCGATAGCCTGCCCTGACTTTCAACCCAAAAAACTATGTTCAAAGAGCTTAAGGAACCCGCCAGCAAAGGCCTGGGAGAATTCAAGGAATTCATCAGCAAGGGAAACGTCGTCGACCTTGCGGTCGGTGTGATCATTGGTGCGGCATTCGGGAAGATCGTGACTGCACTCGTCACAAATATTTTCATGCCTCTCCTGGGGTTGATTACCGGCGGCATCAATTTAACGGATCGCAAGTTTGCGATTCATGACTTTGGAAAAGAACTGATTTTGCCGTATGGAGCATTTCTCCAGGCTATTCTGGATTTTTTCATTGTCGCATTAGCGCTGTTTTTTGTCGTGAAGCTCATCAATCGCTTCCGCAAAAAAGAAGAGAAGGCCGCACCTCCGATACCGGAAGATGTCGTCCTCCTTCGCGAGATCCGCGACCTGCTGAAAGAGAAGCCGTAAATTCCCTAATAGGTAGGGAGGGGTTGATTCGCTGCTCACCCTTCGGGCAGTCTTCGACTGTCTGATTCGTTTCACTCAGCTGTCTCTACCATTCAGAAATCCGTAACGCGGTTACGGATTCACCACATTGACCGGCTTGCCTGCGATGAAGGCCGCAATATTTTCCGCCGTCGTGTGCATGATGCGCTGTCGCGCTTCGATGGGAGCCCATGCAATGTGCGGCGTGATTATGCAGTTCTTCGCCTTGAGGAGCGGATTGTCCGCTGAGGGAGGCTCACTCGAAAGAACATCCAGCGCAGCCCCAGCGATCACACCATCATTCAGTGCGTTCGCGAGATCGTCCTCATCGACCAGCGCTCCTCTCGCTACATTAATTAAAAAGGCCGAAGGCTTCATTAGCGCGAGCTGAGGCTTATTGATGAACCCGAGATTCTCCTTCGTCTGCGGGCAGTGCAGCGAAACGAAATCCGACTCCGCAAAAAGCACGCGCAGACTCTTCCATTCGATGCCCTCCGGCAGATTCGCAGGCTGTGTGCGGCTATTAATAATAACCCGCATGCCAAAAGCACGCCCGATTTCCGCCACGCGCTTCCCGATACGTCCGTAACCGACAATCCCCAGCGTCTTCCCTGAAATCTCGCGCAGCGGATACTTCCAATACGAAAAGTCCGGATTCTGCGTCCACTCTCCCGCTTGCACGGTCAGATGGTGCGCACCGACGTGATGACAAAGCTCCAGCAACAGAGCGAAAGTGAATTGCGCCACCGATTCCGTGCCGTATTCGGGAACATTTGAAACAACAATCCCCCGCTCCTTCGCCGCATGGGTATCGATAATATTATACCCCGTTGCCAGCACGCCGATGAACTTCAAATGCTTCATCCCGACAATCGCCTCTGCCGAAACCGGCGTCTTGTTCGTAAGCAAAATCTCCGCATCGCGCCCACGTTCCACTACATCCTCAGGTGCCGTGCGTTCATGCACCGTCAATTCCCCAAGCGCCTCGACCAGCGCCCACGGGTTATCCCCCGGTGACAATGTATAGCCATCAAGAACTACGATCTTCTTCACCTTACAAATCTAGTATTCTTTTACTTCTAACGTCACGGAGAAGATTTTTTACTGCTTCACGTGTATATATACCTCGAGGCGTTTTTTTGCGGTGTATCGACACTATAAATACGATGGCATCCAGCGGCTTTACCCGCTACACTGGATTATGTCGAAAAAAGCAAAGAAGAAACATAAACCCTGCGTTTACTACTTCGGCAACGGCAAGGCGGATGGCAGCGCAAAGCTTCGCTCCCTGCTTGGCGGCAAGGGCTCAAATCTTGCGGAGATGACACGCATCGGCCTACCCGTTCCTCCCGGCTTCACGATCACCACGGAAGTGTGCTGCGCTTATTACGAGAACGACCATAATTACCCCGACGCCCTTGGCGCGGAGGTGGATGCCGCTCTGGAAAAACTCCAGACCGCGCTCGGCAAACGCTTTGGCGATACCGAAGACCCGCTCCTTGTTTCCGTCCGCTCCGGCGCGCGCGAATCAATGCCGGGCATGATGGATACCATTCTTAATCTCGGAATGAACGACGATACCGTGCAGGCAGTCGCCCGCAAATCGAATAATCCCCGATTCGCATGGGACAGCTATCGCCGCTTCCTGCAAATGTATGGCGATGTCGTCATGGGCGTACAGAAGCGGGAAGGCGAGGAGCACGACCCTTTTGAGAGCGCAATCGAGGCCTTGAAAAACGAACGTCGCGGCAATCCCCATCTACCGGATACCGATCTGTCTACAGAGGATCTTCAGGAGCTCGCCCAGCGCTTCAAGGCACTGATCCAGGAACGCACCGGCAAGAATTTTCCGCAAAATCCCATCGAGCAGTTATGGGGTGCAATAGGCGCGGTGTTCGGCTCATGGAATAATGATCGCGCAATCGTCTATCGGCGCAAATACGGCATTCCGCACGAATGGGGCACGGCGGTCACCGTGCAGGCGATGGTCTTTGGCAATCGCGGCGAAACAAGCGCGACAGGCGTGGCCTTTACGCGCGACCCCGCTACGGGGGAAAAGGTTTTCTATGGCGAATACCTGATCAATGCCCAGGGCGAGGACGTGGTCGCCGGTGTGCGAACTCCGCGCACGGTCACGCTGCTCGGCGAGGAAATGCCGGATGCCTATGCGCAGCTCCTTCAGATGCGAGACACCCTTGAAAAACATTTCCGCGATATGCAGGATCTGGAATTCACCATTGAGGAGAATCACCTCTACATCCTGCAAACCCGCAATGGCAAGCGTACGGGACTCTCTGCCCTGCGCATCGCCGTGGAGATGGTGGCGGAAAATCTGATTACCCATCGTGACGCCGTTCGCCGTGTTCCCGCCGATTCGCTCAGCCACATCCTGGCGCCGATCTTTGACAAGGCCTCCGTGCGTAAGGCGGAAAAAATCACGACCGGACTTCCCGCAGGCCCTGGCGCGGCGTGCGGTCATCTCGTCTTCAATGCCGCAGATGCAGTCGAGCGCGCGCATAATGGCGAGCGCACTCTGCTCGTGCGCAGCGAGACTTCTCCCGAAGATTTGCGCGGCATGATTGCCGCCGAGGGCATCCTCACAGCACGCGGCGGCGTATCCTCGCACGCGGCACTCGTCGCGCGCCAGATGGGCAAGGTCTGCGTCTGCGGTGCAAATGACATCAAGATCGATCACGGCGCCAAATCCCTCACCGTCAATGGGCGGACGCTTCACGAAGGGGAGTTTATTTCCATCGATGGCACGACGGGCGAGGTCTTTGCCGGCGAGGTCGGCACGGCCCCTTCCGAGATCGCGCAGGTCCTGGTTCATCATACGCTCGATGCCGAAAAGAGCGAAACCTACCGGCAATTCACGCTCCTCATGAGCTGGGCGGATCATTACCGCGAGCTTGGCGTGCGGGCAAATGCGGATACACCCGATCAGGTGAAAACCGCGCTCGCCTTTGGAGCGGAAGGCGTGGGTCTCTGCCGTACGGAGCACATGTTTTTTGAAGGGAACCGTATCGACGCCATGCGGGAAATGATTCTCGCCACGAACAGTGAAGAGCGCCGCACCGCTCTCGCCAAAGTCCTCCCCTATCAGCGCGAAGACTTCGCCGGAATTTTCCGTGCGCTCAATGGCATGCCCGCCACGATCCGTCTGCTTGATCCTCCGCTGCATGAGTTTCTACCGCACGATGCCGGGCAGCAGGGCAATCTCGCGAGCAAGCTGGGCGTTTCCGCCGAGCATATCGCCAGGCGTGTGTCGCAGCTGGAAGAAGTAAATCCCATGCTCGGCCACCGCGGATGCCGGCTGGGAATTGTTTATCCCGAAATATCCGAGATGCAGGCCCGCGCGATTTTCGAAGCAGCGGCGGCGGTGCAAAAGGAGGGCGTAAAGGTACACCCTGAAATCATGATTCCGCTTGTCGCCTTCAAAAAGGAACTCACGCTTCAGAAAAAAATCATCGACCGCGTGGCCGAGGAGGTCTCCAAAGAAACGGGACAAAAATTGAAATACCTCATCGGCACCATGATCGAGGTGCCGCGCGCCGCATTACTGGCCGATGATATTGCCGAGGACGCCGAGTTTTTCAGCTTCGGCACAAACGACCTCACCCAAACCACACTCGGCATGAGCCGGGATGATTCCGTGAATTTTCTCCCCGCCTATCTCGAACAGGAAATCCTGCCTTCGAATCCTTTTGCCTCCATCGATAAAGACGGCGTGGGCAAGCTCATGCAGATCGCCTGCAAGCTCGGCCGCAAGACGCGTCCGAAAATCAAGATCGGCATTTGCGGGGAACATGGCGGAGAACCGCGCAGCGTGGAATTTTGCCACAAGCTCGGTCTGAACTACGTCAGCTGCAGCCCCTACCGCGTCTCCATCGCCCGCCTCGCCGCAGCGCATGCGGCACTGGGATAAGGGCGGGCGCTGAAAGCGAAGAGGCCATCTGTATCAAAGATTGCCTGACAGACGCCGACTTCCTGTTAGAATGCCGCGGATGCTAAAATCGCACCCGCGCAGGCAAGAAAGATGCGGGGTGGCATTCAGCCCGAAGTGAAATGCAGAAGGAAATTTCCATAAAAAGAATCGTCTTCGGGTTATGGGTGGCCCTTTTCCCGTTATGGATTGCCCTCTGGTATTGGCCAGTTACTGCGATGCGCGTCCGGCAAGGGATTCTTGTCGTGGGATTTGTTATTGTAGCAGGCTCCATTATTTTTATTTGGCGTTACAAACTTTGGCGCTACCTGCTTCTCACCTTCCTGATCGCACTCTCGATATTTCTCCTGCTTCCCATATCCCGCCCCGTAAACAGCCCCGATCTTGGCCGCTTATATGCCCAAAAATTACTCGGCTATAAAGGATGCCCCTACGTGTGGGGCGGAGAGGGCCCATGGGGCATTGATTGCTCCGGCCTTGTTCGCCGCGCCTTTGAAGATGCGTTGGTAGACTACGGCTTCCGCACGCTGAATCCCGCACTGGTAAGACAGGGAATCTCCCTATGGTGGAATGACACCACCGCGCACGGCATCGGCAATGGCTACGAGGGACAAACAACCGTTCTTATGACATGCCCGTCCCTAAATCAACTAAACCCCTCCCAGCTGCTCCCGGGAGATTTGGCGGTGACCACGCCGTCCGGCGTTCACATTCTGGCCTACACGGGAAATAATACGTGGATCGCCGCTGACCCGGAAACTATGACGGTAATGACCTACCTAACTCCGGGCACAAAGAACGGCTACTTTTCCACCAACATGAAAATCGTTCGCTGGAAATTATTGGATCCCCCTTCGCAGTAGAAATCCCCATTAAGTAAATCCATAAAAACGTTACGGCACATCGCCTGTATAGCAGGTCTGAGTATTCTGTTTTTCCTGCTGGGCTGGGGTGGACTCTTCCTGAGCTTTATAGGGTTCGCCCCGGGTAGCGATAATCCCCCCCTCCCTTACTGGCAGGGAGTGCTTTCGCATATCGGGAGCTACTTATTCATTATCTATTTACTCCCCGTTAGTAGCCTCACCTTTTTCCTGAAACCGGATATCTGCGTCAGCACCACATTTTCCTTTCTGTTGTTTATATTCCCGGCCGTTATCTGGGGATCTCTTACCTACGGGGCGATTTTATTTTTTCGCCGGATCAGGCGAAAATCCAAACCCGCCGCATCCGCGCACAATTCGCCTACTAAAGCAGCGTAGCGACATAGCTATTAGTGGCAGGGAGGGTTGATTCGCTGCTCACCCTTCAGGCAGTCGAATACCTCAAACGCCTCGCCATCGGTCATGGCGTGCGCTACGGCCTCGAATACCGCATCCTCCTCCACGGCCAGCGCACGATCGTGTTTCGGAATTAAAATGCTGCTGCCAGCTTTTTACGCGAAACACCCAGAGAAAATAGCGACTTAAAGATGAGATCAAGAGATACTGAAGCATCACCGGACTCCATCTTTGCCAGTCTTGACTGGCTGGTATGCAATTTCAATGCTGCCACTTGCTGAGTCAGTTTTTGCTTTTGTCGGGTCGCCTTAAGAAGCCGACTCGCTGCAAGGCGCGTTTCGATAAGTTCCATATCGGCAGCATCCAGTGAAAGGAAATCCTTCACCGTGCCTTCCACCCATTTACTTTTTACGGTTTTCCTTTTTGTATTTTTCATAACTAATCAGCCGCTTTTTACAGACTTCAATAGTGGTGATTGCGGTTTTTTGCGTCTTCTTTTCGTCTACTTCCAAAATCACAATGGCATCTGATTGCAAATCCAAATGATAAAACAGTCGCCATGTCTTGTTTTTATCATTTACGCGTAATTCATGGCATCCTTTTCCCATGGACGGCATTGGACGAGAATGCGGAAGAGAGAGCTTTTCACCCTCCTGCAATTGTCGCAGAAGAAATCCCACCTCTCTCCGCGCCTCTATACCCATCGGAGGAGTTTTTACTTCACCCGAAAGCCATCGTAACATGCTACTCACCTTTATAGAGATTATGTCAGATATGACATATGGCAAGTAATTTTATACCCCTCCGCTATTAAATATTGACGCAAAGCACTCTCTTCATTACATACCAACCAGTTTGTATGTCTAAATCCCTTAAAACATCCCGAAATCCCGCGGCGACGAAGCAGAGGCTTGTCGGGGCTACGCTTGGTCTCATGCTGCGGCAGGGATTTAATGCGACGACGGTGGATCAGATCTGCGCGGAGGCGAAGCTGACGAAGGGGAGTTTTTTCCATTACTTCGATACCAAGGAAGAGATCGGGCGCGCGGCGGTGGATTTTTTCGCGCAGGTGGGAACGGATCTTTATTCCGAGGCGTGGAAGGATGCGGAGGTTCCCGCCCTGGAGCAACTGCACAGGCTTTTCGATATCATGATCGGCTTTGCAAAGCAGCCGGAACCGCTGGTCTGCATGGTGGGGATGATGAGTCAGGAGATGTCCCTCACCCACCCCGAATTCCGCAAGGCGTGCGCGGGGCATCTGGATGTGTGGTCGGACATGGTGATCCGTATGCTGAATGGCGCGAAGAAGGCACACCGCCCTAAAGTGAATTTTGATTCCGCAGAAGTCGCCTGGTTCCTGAACAGCCTGTGGCAGGGCTCGATGCTGATCGGGAAGGTCAAACAGGACCCACGACTTGTCATCCGCAATCTGAAACGTGCGCGGGCTTATGTGGACAGTCTGTTCGGCGACATAAAAGTTCCCCCTAAAAAAAGAAAATAAACAAAAATTATGCGTGATGAACTTAAAGGACACAAAGTGGTCTCACAGGACGAATGGATTTCCGCCCGCAAGGAATTGCTAAAGGCAGAAAAGGAACACGTGCATAGACTGGATGCCCTGAGCGCACAGCGTCGCGAGCTTCCGTGGGTGAAGGTGGAGAAGAACTATGTCTTCGAAGGCCCGAATGGCAAACAGACGCTCAGCGATCTCTTCGAGGGACGCAGCCAGCTGATTACCTATCACTTTATGTTTGGCCCGGATTGGGAGGAAGGCTGCCATGGTTGTTCGTTTCTCGCGGATCACTTCGATGGCGCAAACCTGCATCTTGCGCATCACGATGTTTCATTGGTTGCCATATCGCGCGCGCCTTATTCAAAGCTCGCCGCTTTCCAGAAGCGCATGGGCTGGCATTTCAAATGGCTGTCATCCGGCGATAATGATTTCAATTTCGATTACCACGTTTCATTCACGAAGGAACAGCTCGCGAAGGGAAAGATCTATTACAACTTCGAGGAGAAAGAAGAATCCGAGATGGAGGAGCTTCCCGGCGGCAGTGTATTTTACAAAGACAAGGACGGCGCCATTTACCATACCTACTCTTCCTACGCACGCGGTCTGGATGCGTTGATCGGCGCGCATAACTTCCTCGATCTCACTCCGAAAGGACGCAACGAAGAAACCACCATGGACTGGGTGCGGCATCA
>JBDSIH010000111.1:0-2986 GCA_039918055.1 Chthoniobacterales bacterium | reverse complement strand
GTGGACGCCTCGGAGGGCACTTCGTCCAGGGCCATGTGGATTGCACGACGACAGTGACAAATACAGAACGCAATGGCAGAGACCTGCGAATCGATCTGCTGCTTCCTCCCGAATTTGCGCACTACGTCGCCTACAAGGGCTCCATTGCCATCAATGGCATAAGCCTCACCGTTGCAGAGATCGATGAAACACAATTTTCCGTATGGGTCATTCCCCATACGCGGAAAAATACCAATTTGAATACGCTCTCTCCTGGAAGCATTGTGAACCTGGAGTTTGATATTCTCGCGAAATACACCGAACGGCTCCTGGCCGTGAGAACGCAGTAGCTTATTAAGCTTCGACGTTCGCGACGGAAAATTCCCGCCCGGTTATCTTTGCGAATTTCTCAAACTCTGCGCGATGCCGGAGTAGAACGGCGCGGATGATTGCAGAATCGTCCGAATACCCTGCGCCCTCCACGCTGTCAGGAATAATATCCACTTCCTTGAAAAGATATTTCAGGGCAAATGCCGCTTCCAAAATCGAGATCGGATCCGCGGGCTGGTAGACGTCATCAAACGTATCTTCGATGAAACCAGCCAGAAATTCCGACTGCGCGCGTAGGTGCGGATATCCCGGAATATCCTCGCTGGCCATTTTCGCCCGTATGAGAGGCAGATTTTCCCGCAATTGAATAATCGCGAGAGTATTTAATTTTTGCGCTCCGTTGATTAGAACATCCTGAATTTCATGCATAGGGAAACCTCAATCTGCCTCATTTTGCATGAGTATTCCCTAAACGTCCACCACAGAGCTTCCATGCATGTGAATTGTCAGCGGCGAATTTCCTGTTATACTGTCAAGGTGACCTCCCGACTGCTGATCGCACTTCTCGTATTTTGCGGATTTTTTGCTCCTCCCGCACGCGCCATTAATTCCTCCCCGATCATTCGCGAGCAGGGTGCTCTTTACCTTTATGACTTTAGCAGCCGCCCGCTCAATACAGAGGTTCTCCAGCCCGCCCCGGCCTATTTTCATATAAAAATGCAGGACTACGCCGGCACCCTGAAAGTTCCGCAGAGTGTGGAAATTATCGCCGTCAATGAGGAAGGAACCGCCTATCGGGTTCGAGGACAGGCCCAGCAGGGCCAGATCCAGGGATGGGTGGATCCCTCCTTTCTAAAACCTCTCGATCCCGACTTTGTCGCGAATCTCAAAAAAGCCTCAGAACGGAAAAAAAGCGTCGATGCCCTCATTGCCAAAAACCAGGTCGCCATGGGCATGACCCCTGAAGAAGTGCAGCAAAGCCTCGGAAAACCCAACAAAAAGACCAATAAAACCAACCAGTCCGGCAGTGAGCAACTCTGGGAATATGTGAAATATGCCAGTATTCCCCAGCAGGCCACCTCCTATGACAACCGGGGAAATCTGATTACCACAACCATTTACGTCCAGAAGCCCGTCGGCCAGCTTACCATCAGCTTTTCCAATAATATCGTCTCATCCCTGGAACAGTCCGAAGGAACAATTTTGTCCGGAAATGAAGTTCGGGTTGTCGTCCCCCCCGTGGTTGTGTATTGATATCGGTTCCTTTCACGGCGGGGTAGCCAAGTGGTAAGGCCGGGGTCTGCAAAACCCCCATGCGTCGGTTCGATTCCGACCCCCGCCTCTCTTTTTAATTTTAGAGTTTTTGATCTCTCGATTCGGAACGCTTTCTGACGACATCAGTAAAACAATGTATCGACTCCTTATTATATTTGCCCTTGCGAACACAGCCATGGCGCAAAGCGATTTTGATAATCGCAACCCAAAGCCGGTGACTGCCCTTTCTTTTTCAATGTATGATGAAGTGCACGTTCTTGGAGCGATAAACCATTACGGAAATCAAGATTTATTAAAAGCCCTTGGATTGCGCCCTGACTCAAAGTATTGGCTCGGACAATTACGAATGGTATGGAATCAAAGAATATCTCTGAAGGATGCAGACTATGTTCTATGTCTTTTTGATCCAGATGGCAGAGTCGAACCGGGACACAATCCGCGTGTATTAGTTTTATTTTCCTTGGATTATCAGATCAAGACCTGGGGTGAGTTTACTTGCGAGCCAGGTTTCGCTTTTGGCACGATTATCAATCAAATGCACACACCTAATACCTTTTTTGTGACGGTGAACTGTTCCCATCGTAGCGGAGGCCGTTTATGGTTTGAGAAATACCGCATCTCATCGAACCGCATTGAGAAGCTTGGCGAAGGGCCTGAAGTAACGCAGATAAAAGAACCTTAGCAATGCAAAAAATAGCATCTGCTCCCTACAACTTTGATGAATTCCATGACTTTGTGGCGCAGTCTACTTCTCGTTTATTCCTGATCCTGTGGCTCTTTCACTACTTGTATCCTTGTTGGGCGTATCCTTGTGCGGATGATGCACCTCCACGTGCTTCACGCGATGGGTGCGGAAGAAGGAGTAGCGGTCCAGAACGTTTTCCTGGAAGGCTTCGAGATAGAGGAAGAGAGCGGGCGTGACGTAAAGCGTAATCAACTGCGAGACGATGAGGCCACCAACGATGATCATTCCAAGCGGCATGCGGGATTTGCCGTCGGCGCCATGACCGAGGGCTAGCGGTACCGCACCCATCAGCGCGGCGAAGGTGGTCATCATGATCGGACGGAAACGCTCGACACTTGCTTCATGCACGGCAGTTTCGCGATCAAGTCCGTCCGCCATGCGCTGCAGCGCGAAGTCGATCATCATGATGCCATTCTTTTTTACGATACCGATTAGCAGGAACATGCCGACATACGCATACAGCGAGGCTTCCTGATGGAAAATGAGCAGCGTCGCAAGACCACCCACCGTTGCCACCGGCAACGCCGACAGCACTGTGATCGGGTGGATGTAGCTTTCATAGAGAATACCCAGGATAATATACATCGCGAAAATCGCGAAAAGGAACAGGATGGCGAGGCTCGCAATCGTTTGCTTAAACACCAGCGCCTCACCCTG
>JBDSIH010000110.1:0-3511 GCA_039918055.1 Chthoniobacterales bacterium | reverse complement strand
TATTCCTTGAGAAGTTTATCGGCCTCCTCGGCCTGTGCATCATCCACCTGGAGACGAACGGGGATGGCGATGCTTCCGCGTATGATGGAGCTGTTCGTATCCAGCAGGGAGACTTCAATGCCGCGATCTTTGAGAAATGACGCAACGACGTTTGCCTCCATGGAGTCGAAATACGTGCGGATCGTAATCATGCTCACACATTACCACCGAAGACCTCCGGGAGCAATGGAACTAAAGCTTGCCTGTCGGAGGCCAGCCATTTCGATACAGCAGTGCAATGCAGAAGCGCTTACTTCGCGATGGTGAGCACGGAAACGGAACCGTTCGTTTTGAAATCTTTGCCGAAGGAGAGTTGCACTTCGGATTTGGCGGACTCCATTTTGGGAACTGTGACGATAGGCGGGGAACTGTAGCCGGAACCGCCATCGGTGATTTCGTAGCCGGTTACTTTTCCGTTTTGCACGAGGGCATTGGCGGTGGCGGGTTTTACGGGCCACATCTCTCCGCGACCGGGGGCGTAGCGGTAGTAATTGGAAACTTCGTCGAGCCGTTCATTCGTCACGCTGTATTTGCTGAGGGCGGACAGGAGGGCGGCTTTATTCGCCTGGCGTTGCTCGGGGCTGGGCTCCTGCCCTTCTCCGGCGGGGTGGACGCGGGTGAAGGCTTCGCGGAATACTTCGCTCTTCACGCCGAGGGCGGAGGCGACAAGAATCACAGGACGTCCCTTATCCTGCGGATCGGTATCATGTCCGCCGGAGAAGACCACGGGGACACGGGTGGGCGCGGAGGTTTGGGCGTAAACGACGATTGAGGCAAGGGCCACAGCGGCAAAGATAACAGGGGGGAATTTCATGGGGAGGAAGACGTTATGAAGATGCCACACGTTGAGACATGGCGCGAGGCGTAAAGTGTGAAATTTCCGTTTTTTGCACTGTCACAATGTTCTGTTTGGCAGAGCTGTGACTCAGGTTTACGAGCGCGGCCACCTCTGGTGGTTTGGCTTTGATGCTGCGCAATCGGCGCAAAAACTAACGCCACCCATGCGCGCCATCGCAGCACGCGCCCATGCTGCTCTGTTTACAGCCGCAGAAGTGAACGATGCCGTCTTTCTCGGCAGTGTATGCCTTTGGCGAAAACTCAGAACCTTTATGCGAACCATCGCAGAAGGGCTGCTTGCTGCTCTTTCCACAGGAACACCAGTAGTATGTCTTACCGGCCTCGACGGTGACAGGATACGGCGCTTTCTGGGGGACAACGGGCTTACTCATGGTTTGAGTTTATCGTTTAATGGCCCGATAGCGATAAAACAAAAGTGAGGGTAACTCGCCGATACAAAGCGTTATCTGAATAAGTCGGAGGGTTAGGGACAACCCTCCCTACCGCATTAGGAATATGCGCAGTTACATCTTCTCCGATATAATGCTTTCCGGAACGGCGGTCATGGGGGTGGAAGTTTCATCCGGTTGCCAGGTGATGCGTCCATCTTCGAGAATGGCGATGATTTTTCCACGTAGGGAGCCGCGCAATGTTTGCACACGGTCGCCGACTTTTAAAGATGCGGAGCGGGAAAGGCTATCGATGGCGGAGGTCATCATATCCTGCGCGAGAACTCCCGTAATGTAATGCGCGCTTACCGAGGAAACCTCCTTACGGCGTAGCAAAGGAAGATCAGAAAACAGGGCATTTGCGAGAACACGCCCGATTTCCGCAAAGGTATTACCGTTATAGAATAAAAAAGGAGCCCGTTGATGGCATGACCTAAGAAACTGAAAAGTTTCGAGAAGCGTTAACTCTTCTTGTCGGAATTTTTCCCATTCTTCTGCAACCGACGCGTGAGTTTCTGAGTTAACGCCTTGCTGCGCGTGGCCTCGTTGGCAGAGTCCGCTGTTGATCTGGGCGACAGATGCCCAATTCCAGTTTTGGAGAAAGTTGGCGCGGCTTTGTAGCGGTGTTGATTCGCCGCTGCCTCCTTTAGAATGTCGGCGGGAGTCACCTGCTCCAGAAGATCGAGGCGAAGCTTCATGATTCATAGAATAACAAACTTTTATCCGGCATGCAACTCTGACTTCATGCAGCTCGGTTGCTATCATAAAGCGATTTCATGCTGAAAACCAGTAAGCTTTTACGCTCAGAACGGAATTTCACAAAAATTCCGCTACGGGGAGATTCTACATCTTCTCCGGCACGGAGATGCCCATGAGGCCGAGGCCTTTTTCCATGACGCGGGCGGTCAGCTTGCAGAGCGCGAGGCGCGAGGCGCGGACTTCGGCTTCGGATTTCAGCACGGGGCAATGCTCGTAAAAAGCGTGGAAGGCATTTGCCAATTCGAATAAATAATTCGCCAGCAGGTTCGGGCGGAAGTCTTCGAGGATGAGCGGTAATACTTCGCCGAATTGCGCGATATGGAGCGCGAGTTTTCGTTCGGCTTCGTGGCCGAGCGTGATGGGCGCGGCGCTCCAAGGTGTTTCGAGTTTGCGGAAGATGGACTGAATGCGGACGTAGGCGTTTTGCAGATACGGCGCGGTATTCCCCTGAAAGGAGAGCATCTTGTCCCACGAGAAAATGTAATCCGTCATGCGGTGCTGCGCGAGTTCCGCATATTTGACGGCCCCGATGCCGATGGTGCGCACGATTTGTTCGCGCTCGGCTTCCGGAAGATCGGGATTTTTTTCGGAAACGATGACGCGCGCGCGTTCCTGTGCTTCTTCGAGAAGTGCTTCAAGTGAAATATTTTCACCCGAGCGGGTCTTCATCATCTTGCGATCTTCCCCGAGGATGCTGCCGAAGGCGATATGCTGCAGATTGGCCGAGATGCCCATGCGGCGCACGGTTTCAAAAACCTGGCGGAAGTGCAGCTGCTGTGGCGCGCCGGTGACATACCAGATGGCGTCGGGATTCCAACGCTGCATGCGATACTCGACGGTGGCGATATCCGTGGTGGCATAGCCAAATCCACCATCGCTCTTGCGCACGATGCACGGCGTCTCCGGCATATCGGCGATCTCCGGAAAGAAAATGCAGACCGCGCCATCGCTGACCTGGGCGATATTCTGCTGAAGCAGACGCTCGACGAGCGGAGCAAGGGCGTCGTTATAGAAACTTTCGCCGAGGCGTTCATCAAATTGAATATCAAGGAGGCCGTACATCTGGTCGAACTCGCGCCACGAGGCCTCGATGCTTTGCTTCCAGATGGCGAGATTTTCGGCATCGCCCTGCTGGAGCTTCACGAGTTCCGCTCGGCAGGCATCGGCAAGGGCGGTATCGGTCTTTTCGCGTTCGTTGATTTCGCGGTAGATGCGGACGAGCTCGTCGATCGGGTGCTTTGCCAAGGCGTCCTTATCGAGCAGATTTTTCCAGCCGTAGATGATTTTTCCAAACTGCGTGCCCCAGTCGCCAATGTGGTTATCCGTGACAACGTTGTGCCCGAGAAACCGCGACACGCGCGTGAGGCAATCGCCGATGATTGTGCTGCGGATGTGGCCGACGTGCATGGGCTTGGCGACATTCGGCG
>JBDSIH010000109.1:0-4726 GCA_039918055.1 Chthoniobacterales bacterium | reverse complement strand
CGGGTTCATGGGCAAATCCCACATTGATCACATCCTCAAAATCCATCGGCCCGCCTGCCGTGAAGGTGGCAGAGTTGATTTCCAGACAGCTTGACTGGCTGGTAGAGTGGCGATGCAAGGGATCATGATCGCGGATGACCTTGGCTTTTGCGGCGATAAAATTTGCCAATTCCAATCCTGAAAATTCGCGGAAAGCAAACCAGAGTGCCTTGTTATCCTTTTCGGTTGGCTTCTGCGGGAGTGGAATTTCGTCAAAGCTTTTATATTGCGAATTCCAAAGCGTATTGAGCTTTTCGATACTGCCGAATTTCTGATTCAGCCAGCTATGAAATCCCGCCTTTGCCGCATCCCCGTAATCAAAGTAGCCGCTTCCTTCATCACTCGCCCCGAAAACCTTTATATCCGTGTTGTCTTTAAGGTCGCCCAGGTTCTTCACCATGGCCTCCATATAGGCTTTGCGGAACGGTTCATACGAAATGCTAAAGTTCTTCCCCATTTTTCCCTCGGAATTGACAAATCGACCCGCGGGTTCCGGAATAGACTTGGCAATATTCGCATTCATATAGCCGTAGTCAGCGATTGCTTCCGTGCCGATGCCGTAGCGACTGGACCCATTCGACCACCCGTGATCGAAATTACCTCCCATTTGCACCGCCCAGGCATAGTCGTGATAGGTCGGCCCCTGATTCAGGAATGCTAACATGTATTGTTTCTCGGGATCTGTCTCACCCGCAAAAAAAGAAGAATGTGCGGTAATAACAGGAGCGGGCTGCATTCCTGCAGGAGGAGTTTGCGGCTGCATGGCTCCCGCATCACTTCCTATTTTTGCAACATCCGCCTTGACCGGATCGAAACTTTTTTCATCGGTGATAATCACACAATCGATTCCGATCTTGCCATTGGCCAAACCCATCGTTGGCCCGAAGGAAAGGGTACCCTCCATAGGGCGTTCGAAGGTGATATCGAAAGAGGTCCAGACGAAACCCGGCTTCGCATCTTTTGCGGCTGGAGATTCAGCCGCCTCCGGCTTTGCGGTAGCGACATTCGGTTTGAAATCGATATTATGAAAATCCAGGGATTGGCCGAGACTGTCGCGGAACAACACATAGAAACTCGTGTACTTCCCCGGAGTATGGTAATGCCTCACCCACACCCGGTAGGTTCCCGCTTTTGGTATCACCACCGGGATCGGATTGCTTTCTCCCTCGTTTAAACCACTTAAAATAACGCCTGCCGTGGCATCCGCTACTTTTTCGACACTCCAGCCTGCGCGTTTAGGGGTGCCAGGTGGCGCTTTATCAATGTTTCCGGGACCGGCTTTTGCGGCATCTATTTTCCATGTGGCTGCAGACATTGCACCCGTGCCAAGTGCTGAAAGGCAAACCAATGCTGTGACTAATTTCAACCGGGAGCTTCTTTTCATAAAATTAAATGTTGCTTTCATAAGGCGATAACGAGAGTGAGATTATTCCTTCAGGGCAGCACATACTCTGGCATGCGGCGCTTAAGTTTGCCGGGTTAATCGATTTTTCCATGGAGGGAATAGAAATATCGACAACGTATAATCGTACACGTGTGTGAAATCAACGGATTATTTGAAATTGAGTGCAGTCATAAAGTAAAATAACTCCTTAAACGTAATTTTATGCGTAGAGATCCCTCTGTTAACAAGGTTGATCGTATATTCATTCAAATTTAGCCATCCTGTATTCAGGTCGATATAAAAAAGCGGAATACTTACCTGTGAGGCCGTCGCAAGTGCGCACGGTCAGCTTGGCTCCCTAGCTGACGGATAGCGCCGGATGGTTGTCTTTTTCGCCTCTCCATAAATAAAAAACCCGCAGAGATTGCTCCCTGCGGGTTTTTAATAAGAAGGTTTCGATTAGATTTTTTTTCGATTTTTACGGCGAGCGGTCCAAACTACTAGACCACCCACTGCGCCGAGCAGGAGTGCTGCGCTGCTTGGTTCAGGCACTACATTCACATTGCTTAAGTAAACATTTAAACCGTCATTATACAGTGAGCCTACACTGCCTACACCTGCTCCCAGAGTGAGTGTACCAATTGTCGGAGTTCCTAAAATACCCGCAGATGAAAAGAGAAGAAGATCATTACCATTCAGCCATGCGCCACCGTCGTAACTCAATTGAAGATTAAAGGTTTTGAGCGTGAGATTGCCTGAGGTGGTTGCCAGACCAGACTGCGAACCAAAGGTCGTAGCAATGGTAGCTCCCGTAGCGATATTGATGCCACCCGCAGCGGTAGACAGGGTATAGGTGGCAAGATTAAGGCGTGAATTATTCGTTACCGTGAAATTCGTGGTGTCCGTGAGGGTGAGATTTGCGCCCAGCTTGACGTTTCCACCCGTAGTACCATCGCCGACCTGGAAGTTAGTTACCAGATTGCTTGTGGCATTTTTGCCGATACTGCCATTAATGATCACGGTGCGTTCATTGACCAGTGGAGTGCCGGAGGTATATCCGCCATTAAAGAAGATTGCGGAATTAATGGCGCCACCGCCACTTGTTACCGCTGTTGAATAAGTGCGAGCGCCCGTATTGGTATCCGTATAATTGCCGCCGACCGCGATCCCTGCAATACCCTGGGTGCTGCTAATATTTCCGATGGTGTAGGAACTATTGGTAGCGAGGGTAAAGTTGCCTCTCACCGTCATCAAACGACCCAGAGGAGTGCTTGGAGCGCTAGTCCATGAGCCTGTAAAATTCCAGGGAGTGACGGTGGTGCCATCTCCAACAATGATATTTCCAAAGCTTTGATTCAGAGAACCTCCGGCACTGTTACGAACGACAATCGAAGTCCCCGCGGTTCTTCCTGCGAATTTAAGCGTCGAGTTAGCCGACATGGCAGTATTATAAGTATAAAAGGTAGCAACGCCTGCTGTGGTTCCCTGTAACCAGCCTGTGAACAAAGTTGCTCCATCATTGATCGCAAGTCTTTCTACCCCGCTCCCCGTAAGAGCTACGGCAGTGGTAAAAATACCCCCCGCGTTAGTGGAATTCAGCGTAAAGGAACTGGCAGCCGTATTGCCCACATTGCCTCTGTTTATAAGCATATTATAACCATTAAGATCGATAACCAGCTTACTCGCATCGGCGCTTGCTCCCGTAATGCTGGTAAGTGCTGCAGAAGTGGCATTTTGCGTGAAATTTCCACCCAGCTTAAGAGTGAAGACATTTGAACCAACGATGGGATTGAGATTAATATTTTGAACGGTAACCGCTCCCGATGTTGTTAGGGTTAAATTCCCCGTGAGTGTTGGGGCTACGTTAACATTCACGGTAGTCGCCGTTTGAGACCCTACCGTAGTGCCATTATTGGGATTGAATGCTCCTCCAGTCCAAGGGCCACCAAATCCTGATGTATCATAGGTCCACGCCGCAGAAGGAGTAACCTGGAACCAGTCCACATTACCGGTTGTTGGACCGCTGTAATGTTCAGCTACGTCAAAAACGTTGGCGGCGTTGACATTGATGAGGGCCGCAAATGTGCAAACAATCAGGGGTAGATAGGTTTTTTTCATTTTTAGGGAGTGGGGGGAGATTATTTGAATCAAGGTTTAACTAATTGAAGAGAAGTTAATGCGGCACGTGTATAAAGTCAAACAATCGTTACAGATAAAGAAGAGTAGTTGTAAGAACCAGCAAAAGAGGCACTTCCAGATGTCCTATAGCGAAACGAGCAGGCTGCATCTGAAAAGTTTGATATTTTGTTCAAACCTCCTGTATCCTAAGATTTCTCATGGCAGCTGAGAATATTTCCAACAATTTAGGTTTTAGTACGGGCTTTCATCCCCCGGATGTGATGAAAGCCATTCATCAACATCAGGAAATCGAAATCAATTTCTCTCCCTCGGGTGGGCTGACTTATTTAACGGCTAATGGCATTATTGAAGTGCCGAAAAATCGATTGGCTGTTTTTTGGGCTGCGTCGCCGCATCAGGTTATTGCGGTGGAAAGTAAAAAACCTTTTTACTGGTTTAATATTCCTTTTGCCTGGGTGCTGCACTGGAAACTTCCCGAATCTTTCATGGAGGCACTGCTTCATGGGCGTTTCTTTATAGGAGAGGAAAATGACCCGATTGATGAGCCCTCCTGTGTGCGCTGGCGCAGAGATATTCTGAGTGGGGAAAATAATAATTTACACGCTGCACAGTTGGAAATCGAAGCGCGACTGCGCAGACTGATCTCCAACTTATCGACATTAACTGTTTCCAACGATTCTCCTTATGTTTCGAAATCACCAGTGGCGGTACAAAAAATGACGGAAGTCATAGTAAGGGGATATACGCGACCGCTGACCATTGCGGAAATCGTACAGCCCACAGGGCTTCACCCCAACTATGCGATGACTTTATTCCGCTCCACCTGTGGGGCAAGTATTCTCGATTACCTTATCCAGCATCGTCTCTTCCATGCGGCGCGGCTGCTTGCCACCACAGACATGAAAATCATCGAAGTGGCGTTTGAGAGCGGATTTGGCTCGCAGAGCCGATTTTACGAAGCATTTACTCTCGTAAATAAGTGCTCGCCCAGCACCTTCCGCCGCCAGATGCAGGCGGCTGATCCGGGGCGTAAAAAGTAATCACACGGCTAAATCACGTCTTGTGTTTTTTACCTATGGAACCCTTAACGGCAGCCTGCCAACACTGGACACTGTGACCTTCAACACGGGAATGCGGGACTATGGATTTTGCACGCTGTCAGGG
>JBDSIH010000108.1:0-5363 GCA_039918055.1 Chthoniobacterales bacterium | reverse complement strand
CTTTGCCGTGAGCAGGACGATCACGATAAGCGCCATCTGCGCAAGAATGGCAACGGTTGGCGTGCCCATGGCGTTTTTTCGAGCCAGAAAACGCAGGATTGTGTAGTCCTCTCCAATCGTCATCGCCACGCGCGAACCCATCCAGATCATCGCACTGATGCCTGAAATCAACGCCATCGCGATAAATCCACCCACGATATTTCCGCCGACCGGACCAAAGATTTGCCGACCTGCAATTAATCCAATTTCCACCTGGCCGCGCATCGCAGACTGCGGTGTGGAGTAAAGAAATGCCGTATTCATCAGCAGATAGCAGCCAATAACGGTGACCGTGCCGATGACGAGCGCGACAGGAACATTGATACGGGGATTACGAACTTCACCGGCGATATAGACCGCCGCATTCCATCCCGAATACGCATACATGACATACATCAGTGCAATGGCGAACGAGGGACTAAGAATCGTGGGAATATCCGTCGCCTGCGGCAGGAACGCGATTTCCTGACGAGAGCCCCAGATAAAAGCACAAACAGAAACCGTGAGAAGGATGCAGAGTTTTAGAATGGTAAACGTATTCTGAAATGCCGCTCCCACACCGACGCCTAGAAGGTGAATGCCAGAAATGCTGATCACGATCAGGACGGATAATAATATCGGATGCGTGAATCCGAGCGCACCGCTGAAATATTTTCCAAAAGCGATGCACGAAAGCGCAATGGGTGTACAGAATCCGGCAGTCAACCCGATCCAGCCAGCCATGAATCCGATTGCGGGATGATAAATGCGGGAGAGAAAATTATACTCGCCGCCGGAGCGGGGCAGTCGTGAAATAAGTTCGCCGTAAGAAAGCGCCCCACACAGCGCAACAACTCCACCCGTCGCCCAAAGTAGAAGAATTGAGAAGCCGGAATGAATATCCACCAACTGGAATCCGAGCGAGGTGAATATTCCCGTGCCCACCATATTCGCAATCACAAGAGCCGACGCCGTGAGAAGCGAAATTTTTTTGTGGGGCGAACCAGAATGTTCAGGGTTCATGTTTTGTCAGCCTGCCACAAAAAAAAGCGGGCTGGAAGTAAACTCCCAGCCCGCGAGGATAAATCTATTGAGATCTCTATTCTTCCTTCGCGCTCAGCTTCGCCAGGATGCTCAGGTCTTCAAGCGACGTCGTGTCACCTGTCACAGCGCCACCGCCGGCAATTTCTTTAAGAAGACGTCGCATGATTTTCCCGCTGCGGGTTTTGGGAAGCGCTTCGGTAAAGCGTACTTCGTCGGGCTTTGCAATCGGACCGATGACATGGCCGACATGCTTGCGAAGTTTCTCGCGCAATTCTTCGCTCGGCTTGTGGTCTTCCTTCAGGGTGACGAATGCGACAACGCCCTGTCCCTTGATTTCATCGGGGCGACCCACGACTGCCGCTTCGGCGACAGCTTCATGGGAAGCGAGTGCACCTTCGACTTCTGCGGTGCCGAGCCGATGGCCCGCCACGTTGAGGACGTCATCAATGCGCCCAACGATCCAGAAATAACCGTCTTTGTCTCGACGGGCTCCGTCTCCTGTAAAATATACGCCCTTGATCTCGCTCCAGTATTGTTTTTTGTAGCGGGTCTTGTCGCCGTAAATGGAACGCAGCATGGAAGGCCATGGCTTGCGGATGACGAGTTTGCCCCCTTCGTTCGGGCCGACTTCTTTTCCATCATCGTCCACAATCGCAGCGTCCACGCCAAAGAAAGGCAGCGTTGCCGTACCAGGAGTCAAAGGAGTCGCGCCGGGCAGCGGGGTAATCATATGACCACCGGTTTCCGTCTGCCACCAGGTATCCACAATCGGGCAACGCTTTTTGCCAATCTTCGTATGGAACCACATCCACGCTTCGGGATTGATCGGCTCACCGACCGTGCCGAGAAGGCGGAGCGAAGAAAGATCGTGCTTGGCAGGCCACTCGTCTCCCCATTTGATAAACGCACGGATGGCGGTCGGCGCCGTATAAAGAATAGTCACACCATAGTCGGCGATAATTTTCCAGAAACGATCCGGCTCCGGCCAATTCGGGGCGCCTTCATACATCACACAGGTCGCGCCATTTGCGAGCGGACCGTAAACAAGATAACTGTGCCCGGTAATCCAGCCGACATCGGCTGTGCACCAATAAACATCTTCTTCGCGAAGATCGAAAACGTATTTCGTGCTGCAGTACGTTCCCACAAGATAGCCGCCCGTGGTATGGAGAATGCCCTTGGGCTTTCCGGTCGAGCCACTGGTGTAGAGAATAAAGAGGGGGTGTTCGCTATCCAGCGGAACTGCGGGACAATCGGCATTTACATATTGCAGTTCGCGGTGCCACCAAACATCGCGACCTTCCTGAATCTGGATATCGATATTCGCGCGACGGAAAACGATGACTTTCTTGATCTCCTTGTTTCCCTCAATGGCGTGATCGACATTTTGCTTAAGCATCACGGCCTGGCCGCGGCGATAGCCGCCATCTGCAGTGACGATGACCTTAGCGCCACAATCCTCGAGGCGGTCTTTAATACTCGTCGAGCTAAAGCCTCCGAAGACTACGGAATGAATCGCCCCAATGCGTGCGCACGCGAGCATGGCAACAGTCGCTTCAGGAATAAGCGGCATGTAGATAAGAACGCGATCGCCTTTTTTAACGCCATTGCGTTTGAGCACATTCGCGAACTGACAAACTTCCCGGTGCAACTGGTGATAGGTGATCGTGCGCTTCTCGCCGGGCTCACCTTCCCAGATAATCGCTGCCTTATTCTTACGCGCGGTGGTGAGATGGCGATCCAGACAATTTTCCGAAACGTTCAGCTTTCCGCCAACGAACCACTTCGCAAAAGGAACTTTCCAATCGAGGACTTTTTTCCACTTTTTATTCCAGAGAAGCTCGGAAGCTTCGCGCGCCCAGAATTTATCCGGCCGCTTGATGGACTCTTTATAAAGTTCCTTATATTCAGCCATGCTGCCGATACGGGCTTGCCTGCTGAATTCTTTGGAAGGTTTGAAAACGCGTTTCTCGACGAGATGGGATTCAATATTGGAGCTCATAAGCAACTGGCAGAATAAGGATGAGGATGCTACCCAGCACCTTACGGAAACTCAACCCTTTGTTTCTTAAGAAATTCGCCTGCCTATGCCGCGAGACTGCGGGGCTCTTCAATTGCTACATAGCGGAAGCGCTCATCATACAATCCGCCATTATATTGCCGGCAACAAGGCAGGCAGGCAATTGGGCGCTTCACCTTACGCACCCGGGAAAGGACACTGCCGCATTCGCGACACTGGTAGAAATGTTTCCGCGCCTGCCGCTTCGGCTGCAGCGGCATATCGTGGCAGCGCGGTTCATTCGGAATGCCGAGATCCCGGCACGCCGCTCTCCACTCCCGCCCATGCGGCTCGATGCGACGGATGCCAGCGCGTTCATTGGCTACAAAATGTGCCAGTTCATGCAGCAATGTGCGCTGCACTTCTTCCGGGGCGACTTCTTTGACCTTAGGGTTCAGAAAAACCGATTTGCGCCGATAACAAGCCAGGCCCGCCGTAGTCCGCAACCGCCGATTCCAATACACCGTGATCAAGTCCGCCGTTCTGTGTGCCCCCGCGGCCCGCAATAACTGCTTTGCCTGATCTTCGAGTTCGTAATCCTGTAAAAGGTAACTCATCGCGTGGAATTCTACATCCTGGAACCTAAACGCTTCCACACGGAACCGAACGCGTCAATGGCCATCTTGATTGCATTTTCATCCGTCTGTTTTCCCAGCGAAAAGCGCACGGTTGATTTCGCGATTTCCTCCGTAACTCCCCTGGCCAGAAGTACATGCGATGGCATAACAGACCCCACCATACAGGCCGATCCTGACGACGCACCCACGCCTTCCAGATCCAGAGAAATGAGCAGGCTTTCACCATCGACCCCGGGAATGCTGATGTTCAGGGTATTAGCGATGCGAAGGGTAGGGTGACCATTTATAACTGCCTTAGGACAAATGGCTTGTATTCCATTTTGAAGAAGATCCCGCAATGCGGCCAGCCGAGCCTGCTCCACTTCCCATCCCTGAAGGACGAGTTCCGCCGCCCGCGCCATGCCCACAATAGCCGCCACATTTTCCGTGCCGGGCCGACGCTGATTTTCATGAAATCCGCCATGGTGAAGCTTCGAAATGGAGATTCCTGCCTTTAGATATAAGATCCCCGCTCCCTTTGGACCGTAAAATTTATGCCCTGCAAGGCTCAGGGCATCCACCCCAAGATCCTTGGGAACAACTGGCTCCTTGCCAAAAGACTGCACCGCATCCGTATGAAACAGCACGCCGTTTTCCCGGCAGATCGCGGAAAACTCGGGGATCGGCTGAAGCGTTCCCGTTTCATTATTCGCCGTCATGATGGAAGCCAGCGTCGTGTCTTTCCGAATCGCCCGTCGCAATTCCTCGGGATCAATGCGGCCGTCGCTATCCACTGGCAACAGTGTGACCTCAAAGCCCTCGGCCTTTTGAAGAAACTCGAAGGCATGCAATACCGCATGATGCTCCGTCGGCGAAGTGATGAGGTGCTTCCCCTTCGTAGCCTGATCCCGCGCCAGGCCGATGATCGCCAGATTATCCGATTCCGTGCCCCCGCCCGTAAAAATAATTTCGTGCGACTTCGCCCCGAGTAGTTTCGCAATGCTATCGCGCGAATCATCCACCGCCGCCCGAGCCCGCCGGCCATGCGCATGAATGCTCGAAGGATTCCCAAAATCCTCGCGCAAAAAAGGCAGCATCGCCTCCATCGCTTCCGGCGCAAGGGGAGTGGTGGCGTTGTAATCGAGATACGTCATCGGGATGAATGCTATTTAGCACTCATAAAATATTAGGCAATACTACCTTTAAGAAGTGTATTCCTCATTCGATTTTCACTGGACATCGCAGCTTCAAAAAGCAGGATATCGTTCTTATGAAGAACTCTCGCTTTCTTTGCCTCCTTACCGTTTTAACTGCCGCTTTTTGCAGCGCGAACAGCGCGTTGGCGGGCACTCCAAATCTCGTTGGCACCTGGAGCGGTGCTTATGATCTCTCCACACCTGCCGGCATGCGTAAATCCGCTGCGGTTCTGGTCATCACGAAACAAACCGGGGCGAACTTCGAAGCCACCCGCACCTGGAAGCGCATGGATGGCACCCTTGGCCACCATAAAGGCAAAGCCGTCTCCACGGCTTCCGATAAATTTCTGGGCGTAATCGGATTCGATGGCAAATCAATCGTTCTCGTAAAGAGCGGTCACGGTCCTGAGAATCAGGGTCAGCTCTGCGGTAAAATCGTTGGCAATAAGCTGGAGCTGATTCTCATCCAGTCCGGCGAAGTCGCGCGCA
>JBDSIH010000107.1:0-2272 GCA_039918055.1 Chthoniobacterales bacterium | reverse complement strand
ACATAGAGGCGAATCTGCGAGGGATAAGCCTGGAAGGGGCGCAGACGCTGGTAATGATTTTTTAATCCAGTAATAACGCCATTGGCATCCGCAGTTACCTTTTTGAAAAACGCATCGGTCTTGGGGTAGTTTTGCGCGGTAAATTTAGGTCCCAATACCTCGGAAAAATTAAAAACCGTAAAAGTGTAGGACCACTGTGCATGTTCCAGCTGCGCCGGGGTCATCTGCCCCTGCCTTGCAATGACATCCTGCATATCCAGGCGATCCCGGAAACTTTGAGGCTTTGGCGGAGTCGGTAATTTACTCACAAAGAAATCCACTGTCGGCAACGGCCACAATGTTCCCGTATAAGCAGGAGCGGGTGCTGGCTGAGCGGAAGAGTCATCCGGAGTAGGGACGGGTGTGGCTGTCTGTGCATTTAAAAGCATCGGCAGCGCCACAAGTATAAGTAAAAATTTACCAGAGGAAATAGAACCCAATATATGGACCTTCGACATAAGGGCGCAGAGTAACAAAGGAAAAGGTCTCTTCAGAAGCCATTTTTCCTATCTTTTCGCCCTTTTTGTCCCGCTCGGCTTAAGCCTTCATGGAATTCTCTTAGTCTGGCTTGATCGCCCGCTCGTTCCCTGCCAGTCTCACCGCCCGCATGCCTCTGCTCCAATTTTTTCAGGTTACCCTGCGCTATAGCGCTGAACCGCTTCTTGATTCCGTAGACCTTCTTCTGGAACCAGGCGAGCGGGTTTGTCTGCTGGGTAGAAACGGCGCGGGCAAAACGAGCCTGATGCGTCTGATTACAGGAGAGGAAAACCCAAATAGCGGCGAAGTCATCCGCACTCCCAATATGCAGATGACACGATTGGATCAGGAGGTCTCCGTGGATTTCAAAGGAACCGTCATGGAAGTAATCCGCTCGGGATTACGCGAAAATCTACATGAAGAGGAATGGGAAACTGATATCCGCCTGGACACGTTGGCAGAAGCAATGAAGCTCCCGGTAGATATGCTCTTTTCCGCCCTCTCCGGTGGTCTGAAGCGTCGCGTAGCCCTGGCACGCGCATTGGCAGGCCAACCTGATCTGCTGCTGCTTGACGAGCCTACAAATCACCTGGATCTCGATTCCGTCCTTTGGCTGGAAGATTACCTGCTTACCCAAAGCACTTCTCTTTTTTTTGTAACGCACGATCGCGCATTTTTGCGAAAACTCGCCACTCGCATTGTGGATCTGGATCGCGGGCGCCTCACCAGCTGGAACTGCGATTACGATACCTACCTGACCCGCAAGGCCGCGACGCTGGATGCCGAGGAAAAACAATGGGCGGCATTCGATAAAAAACTCGCACAGGAAGAAGCATGGCTGCGCCAGGGCGTGAAGGCACGACGCACGCGTAATGAAGGTCGGGTTACTGCACTTAAAAAATTACGCATTGACCGCAGCAAGCGGCGCGACCGCATTGGGACGGCGAAAATCGAACTTTCTGAAGGCACTCTTTCGGGCCAAAAAGTCATCGAAGCGAAAAATATTTCCTTCGCTTACGATGCAAATTCTCCGGCTATTATAAAGGACTTCACCACGACGATCTGGCGTGGCGACAAAATTGGAATTATCGGCCCGAATGGCGGCGGCAAAACCACGCTGCTAAAACTCCTTCTCGACCGCCTGCAGCCAACAGAAGGCACAATCAAGCAGGGCACTAACACCCAGGTTGTCTATCTCGATCAGATGCGCGACCAGATTGAAGGAGATAAAACGGTGGCGCAGAATGTCGCTGGCCCTTCCGAAAATGTGACGTTCCAGGGTCGCAGCAGAAATATTCACAGCTACCTTCAGGATTTTCTTTTTCGCGCAGACCGCATCCGCATGCCCGCGAAGCTGCTCTCTGGCGGAGAGCGCAATCGACTTTTACTGGCACGTCTGTTTTTGCAACCCGCAAACGTTCTCGTGATGGATGAGCCGACGAATGATCTCGATGCGGAAACGCTGGAGCTCCTGGAGGAACTCCTTGTCGATTACAGCGGCACACTGCTGCTCGTTTCCCACGATCGTGTATTTCTCGATAACGTCGTCACCGGCACGCTTGTATTTGAAGGCGATGGGCATGTGGGCGAATATATCGGAGGCTACGAAGACTGGCTGCGTCAGCGCACCATACGCTTAACTGCGGAAGCCACGAAAGCCGCACTGGCAGCCTCCACAGCTCCGGACCCCGCACCTCCCGCTGTTGCATCGGGCTCCGGGAGCAAATCGGAAAAAAACCGCAAGTTTCTCAATCGT
>JBDSIH010000106.1:0-1665 GCA_039918055.1 Chthoniobacterales bacterium | reverse complement strand
AATACCTGAGGCGAAATGCATCACCAGGCCCGAGGCAAAGGCGTTATCGCTCTTCTTTGTAATCAGTACGCCAGCCGCGCGAATGATATCTACGTTGCCGATATTCAGCCAACGTGGGATGAGTAGAAAGACTGTCATGGCGACTGTTCCCAGTATGCCACCGATGAGTGGAGCTATGCCTATCATGTTTATATGTTGCTCATTTCCAAATAGATTTACAACTCAAAATCGCGCAAATGATATCGGTAAAAACGCTAATTTCCGCCTGAGGAAATACCCGTTTCAAGTAGCCGCACGCGCCTGTCAATACGCGGCAACCGGATGGTAAGTGTCATTCCGCTCCTCTCCGTGCTCTCAATCATAACCTCGCCGCCATGTTCCCGAACGATGCGCTGCACAATCATAAGCCCTAACCCTGATCCACCTTTTTTCGTCGTGAAATAAGGTTCGAAAATCCGCCCCATGTGCTCAATCGGAATACCGCCACCGGTATCGGAAAAACTAATGAAAGTGTAAGTCTCATCAAAGCCCGTGCGAATACGCAGAAACCCACCCGTTTTCATCGCCTGAACGCTGTTCCTGATTATATTATAGAAGGCCTGCTTGAGCTGGTTGCGATCCACCGGCTGAAGCGGAAGCGATGGGTTTAACTCCATTTCGACCAGGATATTTCTGTTGCGGATTTCAGCATCAAGAAATGCCACGGATTCCGTAGCGATCACGTTCAGGCTATCCATCGCCGTTTCAAGCGGCGTGGGACGGATGGCGCGCAAAAATTGCGTAATGATCTGGTCAAGACGGGTCACTTCTTCGCGTGCGATTCGTAGGGATTCGCCGAGTTCCTCCTTATTTTTTTCAGGAAGTTTACGCAGTTTTTTTTCCGCGAGATGCAGGTGAATATTCAGCGAATTGAGCGGGTTGCCAATTTCATGTGCCACCCCTGCAGCGAGGAGAGTAAGGGCGGAAAACCTTTCGCTTTCAATAGTCTCCTCCGTGCTCTGCCGCAGTTTCGTGACATCACGCAGAATAATTGCGCGTCCAAGAACCGCTTTCCCTTCCCCCTGAAGTGGAACGACATAAAAATTTACAAACCGGCTTTCGGGATAAAAAATTTCCATCTCACGGTTAACAGTTTTATCGACTTCCGAGATGGAATCCCAATCCAGTCCGCGTACCTGCTCGGAAAGCGGTTTACCCACTGACTGTTCTCTATCAATCGCAAACATCGACTCCGCCGCGCCATTAATGGAAATGATGCATCCCTTGAGGTCGACTACAATGACGCCTTCTTGAATGGAATTAAAGATCGTTTCAAGAAAGCCTTTTTCACGCGCAAGCTGTGCAAGATAGCTCTGCACATCCCCCGGCTGCATGCGCTGAATGCGTTCCAGCACTTTCTCAATAAATCCCGCTTTCATGATATCGTGAGTTAACGATTACGACGCATTTAACAGCTTCTCCAATTCATCCAGTCTTCGTGCAAAGAGGCGCAGCGTGCTCTCGATGGGTTCTGGAGAGCGCATATCCACTCCAGCCTCTGCCAGGGTTTCGATGGGATATTTGCTGCCGCCGGATTTCAGGAAGTTGAGGTAGCGGGATACATCGCCGGTGCTTACGACCTGCTCGGCCAGTGCAGCGGCCGCGGAAATTCCCGTCGCATATTTA
>JBDSIH010000105.1:0-7025 GCA_039918055.1 Chthoniobacterales bacterium | reverse complement strand
ACGTCTGCGAATAAAACTACTTCGCCATTCACGTGTCGCGCCGCACGACCCGCTGTCTGAATAAGGCTGGTCTGACTGCGGAGGTAGCCCTCCTTATCTGCATCGAGAATGCACACCAGGCTGACTTCCGGAAGATCCAGGCCCTCGCGAAGAAGATTGATGCCGATCAGTATATCAAACTCCGCCGCCCGCAACGCGCGAAGAATTTCCACCCGCTCGATGGTATCGACATCGCTGTGAATATATCGTACCTTAAGACCGATATCGCGCAGGTAGTCGCTCAAATCCTCCGCCGTGCGCTTTGTCAGAGTGGTGATCAATACGCGTTCCCTAAGTTCGACGCGGCGATGACATAGCTCAATCGTCTCATCAATCTGATTCTTCAGCGGGCGTATAATAATAACAGGATCGAGTAATCCTGTAGGACGAATAATTTGTTCCACGATGAGTGGAACGCCAGGTGTTGTGACATCGAAATTTTCACTCAGGGTATCCGTGGTTGTTCCAGTTACGCGATCGAGTTTAATCCGGTCCTTGGGGTTCACCTCATTCGGAATGTAATCCTTGTTGCCTACGACGCTATTACGGAACTCAAATTCCCCGGGCGTGGCGCTGACATAAATCATCTCCTTGGTCGATCCCATGAATTCCTCGAAATTCAGAGGGCGGTTATCCATCGCGCTTGGGAGGCGGAAGCCGTAATCCACTAGTACTTGTTTGCGTGAACGGTCGCCGGCATACATTCCGCCGATCTGCGGAATCGTGGCATGGCTTTCATCAATCACGAGCAGAAAGTCGTCCGGCATGAAGTCCATCAACGTGTAAGGCTTTGATCCAGGCGGACGCCCTGTAAGGTGGCGCGAGTAATTTTCTATGCCCTGGCAGAAACCCATCTCCTGCATCATTTCGAGATCGTACTCGGTGCGCATTTTCAGGCGCTGAGCTTCGATCAGTTTGTTCTGTCGCTCGAACCAGATGATACGTTCGTCCAGTTCCTCGCGAATAGATCGCATAGCACGCTGCATTTTATCGTGCGGAGTGACGAACTGCTTCGCCGGATACAGGGTGAGATGCGTCAACGTGGCATTCACATGCCCGGTGAGGGGATCGAACTGACTGATACGGTCAATCTCATCGCCGAAAAACTCCACACGCACGGCTTCTTCATCGCTGGATGCGGGATGGACTTCTACCACATCGCCGCGAACACGAAACTTTCCACGCGCGAAGGCAACATCGTTACGCTCGTAAAGCATTTCCACAAGCTTCGAGAGAAACGCCTCGCGGGTTATCTGCATTCCTGGTTTGAGGGTCAGCATCATCGCCAGAAAATCTTCGGGAGAAGCTAAACCGTAAATACAGGAAACGCTGGCTACGACGATGGTATCCTTGCGCGAGAGCAGGGAACTCGTCGTTGAAAGACGCAGACGCTCGATCTCTTCATTAATCGAAGAATCCTTTTCGATATAGGTATCGCTGCGCGGAATGTAAGCCTCGGGCTGGTAGTAATCGAAGTAGCTGACAAAATACTCGACGGCATTTTTGGGAAAGAACTGTTTAAACTCACTGTAAAGCTGCGCCGCAAGGGTCTTGTTGTGGCTCATGATGAGAGTCGGACGATTCAGATCCTGGATGACATTGGCGACCGTGAAGGTCTTTCCCGAACCCGTTACGCCGAGCAGCGTCTGGTGGCGATTATCCGCACGAAGCGATCGCACCAGTTTTTCAATGGCCTGAGCCTGATCCCCCTGAGGGCGGTAGTTCGATGCCAGTTCAAAAGCCATTTCTCCAAAATCGCCTTTGAAACGAATTCAGGCAAAGCAAATTTTATGCGGAGGCCGGAAAACTCCAATACCTTCTAATGGCTCATTGCGTAAGTGATAATATTAATCGCCACCCGCAGAGCATCCGTAGATTCAAGGCCCTTTGCGTAAACATTGGACTCATGATTGAGCCCGCTGTTGAAGTCATAGGCTGTGTAGACCACTGCCAGACGGTCATTGATGAACAGACCGTAAAACTCTGGACGATCCAGCTTCTCGTTATCCTTCCTCGCCGCGTAGGTGTAATTAACACGCTCTACGGAATTCCAGCCTCCGGTGAATAAAGGATGTGTCGGAGGCAACTTCACAAGTTCACTGTTTGGGAACACCTCCTTAAGCTCTTTGCGGAAAGCGGCATCGAATGGCGAAAGTCCTCCAGCGGCACTGGCTACCAGCATTCCGCCCTGCTTGAGGTATTGGACCAACCCAGCACGTTCCTTGGCAGTAAGCTGGAAGTTGTAGTGTCCTGTCATGAAAAGCAGAGGGTAATTGCCAAGCGCGGAAGGGTCATCGAGTGAAACCACATGCGGAGAGTAATCCACATTGATTCGCGTATTGTCATTCAGGCCGAGGAGGAGACTGTTCTGGAGTCCCGGATTCACATCCCAGCTTCCGCTGTAGCGAACGGTTGCAAAGCGAAAGACATCTCCCTTGCTGGTTTTATTATTATAGCGCGGAAACTGCTGTGCGAGGAACTTGCTGTATTCCGTCATTCCGAGAACATAGGCGATCATATTGACGCCTAGTCGCACCGCGCCGTCGCCAAGGATATGCTTTCCGGCGGGATTGTATTTCTGGGTATCCTGCTGCGTGTTGCTCCACGCGGTTCCCAGTCCATAAGGAACCAGAATAGCTGCCGAACGGGTGCCAATATCCAGGGAATAGACGTCGGGAAGTTTGCTGCTCTTTACCCCATTCGCCATCACAGGCACGTCCTTAATCCGGTCGTAGGAATTAAAGATGGGATGATCGGGAGGGATCTTCATAAATTTTTTCTGGGGAAAAACACGCTGCATTTCCCGCGTCACCGCCATATTGAATTCATCGAATCCGCGCGCCGCATTGAAAATGATTGTGCCGCCATCTGTCAGGTAGCGTCGCAGATTTTCCACCTCGGCATCTTTCAGCACAAAGTCGTAATCGCCGGTCATATAAAGAATGGGAATATCAACAGGATCAAAATCCGGACTGCTGAGCGGCTTCGTCATGGATTGATAGTTTCCGCCATCCTTCAGGCGCTCATTCGTGGCGATAATCAGATTGGAAGCATCATTTCGAAAGCTTTCCCAGTGCTCAAATGTTTGCACTGATCCATCGGGGTTAACGTAATCAAGCTTTCCGCCATACGTCACTTTATACATGACGGTGAGAGTGGTTGGCGGAGGAGGAGTCCGCATCTGTGTTTTACGATCGGCTGGACCATTGGTGAGCATTAAAGCCATTTCCTCACCGTTTGCGTCTGTCTTGGGCGGAGATTTAATCGCCGGAGGAGGAGGCGCATCCGCTGGGGGATAATTAACAAAGCCTTGCTGAGCATTTGTCAGACAGGGCAGGAGACAAAATGCAAAAACTACAAAACCGAAGAATTTCTTCATGGAATTTGATTGGGAGGTTCTAACAATCAAACTCTATCTGATTCTTCCTTAATTCGCAATGAATCCATTTTTGTGCCAAAGCTAATTATATCGCGAAGCACATTCTTCAGAGATTGCCTTGGCAATCAATCCCGCTGACGTAAGATTATAGTCCGATATGAATCGCTAACCAGATAGCGTCCTCAGATACTTTGCTAATTCGATGGCGCTGGTGACTTGGAATCAGGAAGTAATCACCTTTTTTTAATTCGATCGTCTTTCCATCCGGAAATTCCATAACCGCGCTTCCAGCTAAAAGAAGAACCCATTCGGGATTATCCTGATCGTACCAAAAATCCGGAGGACTCGCGTGTCCGCCAGAAACGATTTGCTCGATACGGATATTTTCATTTCTGAAGAGGGTGAGAAATAACTCTTCAGGAATGGACGGAGGAATTCCCTCAAAAAGATTATCGACAGGGATCACTTAGAATTTCACCGGTTTACCGGTCTTTGAGGATTCGTAAATTCCAAGAATCAATCGCACGGCATTTCGTGCTTCGGAGGCGGGGATAGCAACTTTTGCGCCGTTACGAATTGCCTGAACGAGATTTTCGATCTGGTATTGGTGTCCCTGGAAACTAATTGCGCGGGGATCTGACGCACCGCCGCCGATGCCGCCACCTTCCTTAGGTTTTCGAATTTCGTCATCATTTGGTTCCGGGTTTCTAAACTCCCAGCGGATGACATTGTCATCTTCGAGGATGACGTATCCATCCGTGCCGGAAATTTCGATTCGTTTGGCGGTTCCCGGATAGCAGGCTGTGGAACCTTCGATAACACCCAGCGCGCCGTTTTTAAATCGCAGGCTTGCGACCGCATTATCCTCAACCTCAAGTCCGTCATGCCCCACCGTGGAAATGTAAGCGCTGACTTCGGTTGGCATGCCGACAAGCCACTGGAGAAGATCGACGGCGTGAATTCCCTGATTCATCAATGCACCGCCACCATCGAGCGCCCAGGTACCGCGCCAGCTGCTGGAGGAATAATATTCCAGGGAACGCCACCACTTGATGTAAGCGGAGCAAATTGAGAGCTTGCCAAAACGTCCCGCATCGATGGCGGCTTTTAATGCGATTGCGTTCTCGCCAAAGCGGGACTGAAAAATAGCAGCGGCGATGCGTTTGGTTTCCTGTGCGGTTTTCAGTACGGCGTCAATTTTCTCAAGCGTGACATCCAGCGGCTTTTCACACAGCACGTGCTTACCGGCTTTCATTGCCTGAATGGCGATATCCGCATGTGCACCGCTGGGAGTTGCAATCATGACGACTTCGACATCGGTGCGTGCGAAAAGTTCCTCCAGGGTGGAGCAGGGGGTGGCATTGTGTTCCTCGGCGAACTTCGCGCATTTTTCCTGCGAGCGGGAATAGACGGCAACCAATTTCGCGCCAGTGGCATGTTCCACTGCCGCCGCATGGAAGTCGGCAATGGAGCCAAGTCCGACAATTGCAAAACCGACATTTTCATTACTCATGATGGTGAATCTACTTTTTGTTTTCCAATAGCCTGGGGAGGAAATTTTAATCCGGTGGGAGTCGTGGCAAGCCCGCCTTCGCTCGTTTCTTTCAAGGCACGGGGCATGCGGCGACCGATATCCCGCATGGCAATGACGACGTGGTCAAAAGGAACAACACAGCGCGAATCCGCAAGCGCCATGACAGCCGCGAGAAACGAATGCACCGCAAACATTCCATTGCGGCTCACACACGGTACTTCGACATAACCGCCGATAGGATCGCAGACCAGACCAAGCGTGTTCATAAGCGCGAAAGCGGCGGCGTTGATTGCCTGCTGTGGCGTTCCCGCAAGTGCCTCGACGATGGCTGCGGCCGCCATGGAGGAAGCACTGCCAACTTCGGCCTGGCATCCACCCTGTGCACCGGAGAAATTCGCATTGGCGCCGATAATCACACCAATTCCCGCAGCGGTGAAAAGTGCCATGACTGCCTGATCTTCGCTGATGCGTCCCATCTCTTCCAGCGAGAGAAGACAGGCCGGAACAATACCCGCTGAACCCGCGGTTGGAGTCGCGACAATACGTCCGAACTGCGCGTTATGCTCCAATACCGCAAAACCGTAAGCTATTGCCTTGGAAAATTCCGGTCCGAAAAGCGGATTTGCAGAATTTGCATAACCAAAAAGTTTTGCCGCATCACCGCCGGATAGTCCGCTGGCCGAGGATTGCGTCAGCGCGAGTCCCTTTTGAATCGATTCTTTCATGACGCGATAGTGAGCGCGCATTTTTTCGAGCAGGATTTCGCGTGTCGTTTCCTGAAGAAGGATTTCGCGCTGCAAACATACTTCTCCAATCGAAAATTTCTCCTTACTGCAAATCGCAGCGAGTTCCTCTGCCTTGGTGTAGTCGAAGTGCATGGTCAGTATTCCAGTTTATTGACGCAACGGATTTCGGAAACGCCATCGATGCGACTCATCACACTCAACACATCATCCGGAGGAGGAGCGTCAATTTCGATAACCGTTAACGCTTCGGTATGGCGGCGTTTACGACTCGTCTGAATTGTGGCGATATTCGCCTCCACGCAGGCAAGGATAGCGGTGACCTTGGCCAGAAATCCCGGCTTATCAAGATGCCAGAGTACGAGCGTATCGAGATTCCCATTGAAGCAGACTTCGAAATTATCCACCCGCACAATCTCGATCGCACCTCCGCCGACGGAGGAGGCAATGACCTCGTGCGTATTTCCTGTTTCGGAATGCAGGGTAAGGCGTGCGGTATTTGGATGAAATTCTTCACCAAGGTCTGCCGCTTCAAAGGAAACCGAAAGCCCCTTCTGCTGTGCGATTTCAATAGCGTCCTTAATGCGCTCGTCATCGGGAGCCATGGTAAGTAATCCAGCGACCAATCCACAGTCCGTGGCATGGCCTTTTCCCGTGGCGGCAAATGAACCATGCAAAGCAATGGCAGCCGTCTTTAGCGGAGAGTCGGCGATGGATTTCGCCATTCTTCCAATCCTTACCGCGCCGGCGGTATGCGAACTGGAAGGGCCTACCATGCTGGGTCCAATAATATCAAAAGCAGATCGGGTCATGAGGGTGAAACGTAAATTACGCTCTTAACTCTTAACCCAAAAACACGTTTTGTGGAACGAAATCCTATTCTACTTCTTGCTGAGCAAACTCGCGGATGCCTTATCGAGAAACAGAACGGTATCGCCATGCTGCTGCATAATGGAGGAGGGGACGGTATCAGTAATCGGTCCTTCCACGGAGCCCTGCACGGCCTTTGCCTTGCGTTCATCGGGGCAGGAAACCACAATAATTTTGCTTTTCAGAATTTGTTGAATGCCCATGGAAATAGCCTGCTTTGGCACGGCATTCAGATCCGGGAACCAGCCTTCGCCAAGCTGCTGCTTGCGGCAATCCTCATCGAGATCGACGACGAGATAAGCTTCTTCGGTCGTAAAGTCCGCCGGAGGATCATTGAAAGCAAGGTGGGCATTTTCACCGATACCAACGAGAGCGATATCGATCGGGTGCTTTGCGATGATTTCACCAAGGCGCTTGCATTCCGCTTTTGGGTCCTGCGCGTCGCCATTTACATAATGGA
>JBDSIH010000104.1:0-5500 GCA_039918055.1 Chthoniobacterales bacterium | reverse complement strand
CGGCGGATATTGTCAGCCAGATTCTGAATTTCGGTTTACCTTCCCCGCTTGATATTCAGATTTCAGGCAGAGATGTGGCTAAGAATTTTGATGTGGCATCTGATCTCCTTAAACGCCTGCGGCTGATTCCCGGGATTGCTGATGTGCATCTTCAGCAGGCCTTTGACCAGCCCGCACTCAATATCACGGTGGATCGCAGTAAGTCCACACAGCTTGGACTTACGCACCGTGAGGTTGCCAATAGTCTTCTTATCAGCCTGAGCGGCAGCGGACAGACCACCCCAACGTTTTGGCTCAACCCCCAGAATGGAGTGGTTTATTCTCTGGTTACAAAAGTACCGCAATATCATCTGAACTCATTGCAGGAACTCGAGAATCTTCCCATCCGCAGTAATGATGCAACGCAGCCGAACCAGCTTCTCGCGAATCTGGCCACAATTAATCGTGGGGTCGGCTCGGCCGTGGTAAGCCATTATAATGTCACTCCGTGTCTCGATATTTTTGCCACTACGCAGGGACGCGCACTTGGCGGGGTGGCCAAGGATGTCCGCAAGATCATTAGCGAAGTAGAGAAGGATTTGCCGCGCGGAAGCACCATTACCCTTCGCGGCCAGGTGGAAACGATGCAGAGTTCCTTCTTCGGGCTGGGGATCGGGGTCATCGGCGCAATCGTTCTGGTGTATTTTCTGATTGTCGTAAATTTCCAGTCCTGGACGGATCCCTTTATTATTATTACCGCACTTCCCGGTGCGCTCGCAGGCATTGTCTGGATTTTATTTCTTACCGGAACCACCATTAGTGTTCCCGCGCTGATGGGTGCGGTCATGTGCATTGGTGTGGCTACGGCGAACAGCATTCTCGTGGTTTCCTTTGCCAAGGAGGTTTACGATAAATGCGGCGATGGCACAGAGGCGGCGAGGCAGGCAGGCATCACAAGACTGCGGCCTGTATTGATGACGGCACTGGCCATGATCATAGGCATGGTGCCCATGGCCTTTGGTATTGGGGAGGGTGGCGAGCAGAATGCCCCTCTGGCGCGGGCGGTCATCGGAGGGCTGCTTGTGGCTACTGTATCCACTTTATTTTTTGTTCCTGTGGTGTTCAGTCTCTTAAGGAAAAAGATCAATCCTTCAGAAGCGGGCTCCAGAAATCATTCTAAGGAACATCCTGATAAACCCTTACTTCAACCTGTCCATGGAAGCACAACATAAAAGTCTCCCTCCTGAAGTTCCTTCGCAGGAACCGCGGAAAAACCCCGCGCCGGCGGTGCGAGTCAATAAGCGCATTCCCAACTGGGTCTGGGTTTGCATCGGCATATTCGGCATCTTTGTTCTCTTTGTCGCGATACACCGCGCCCTTCATAATAGTGAGGTAAGAAAGACAACAAAGGAACTCGCCATACCCGATGTGCTGATTACACAGCCGAAAATTGGCAGCCCGGACATTCACGTTACTCTGCCCGGTAATGTCGAACCCTACGCGGAAACTCCTATTTTTGCCCGAACCGACGGTTATGTGAAGCGCTGGCTTGTTGACATCGGCACTCCGGTTAAGGCCGGGCAGCTGCTTGCAGAAATTGATTCCCCGGAGGTAGATCGTCAATACGATCAGGCTCTCGCGGCTGTGCAGCAGGCCGATGCTAATCTCAAACTGGCGCAGGATACCGCACAGCGCTGGAGGTATCTTTTGCAGAAAAGCTCGGTATCGCAGCAGGAGAGTGAGCAGAAGCAAAAGGAAATGGAAGCCAGTGTGGGAAGCCTTGGACAGGTGAAGGCGAATCTCGCCCGACTGGAGAAGCTAAAATCCTTTCAACAGATCACGGCTCCCTTTGATGGGACCGTCACCATGCGAACGGTGAATGTCGGCGATCTCATCAATTCGGGAAGCGCAACGGCTAAGAGCGAGATGTTTCATATCGCTCAGGACAATATTCTTCGCGTGTATGTGAGCGTGCCGGAGACCTATGCAAGCCAGGTAAAGGTCGGCCAGGAGGCGAATATCAAGCTGGCTTCGCTTCCGGACCAACTCATAAAAGGCCATATCGCCAATACAGCGGGGGCCATCAATGCACAGTCACGCACCCTGCTCGTGGAAGTGCAGATCGATAACTCCGCGCATGGGTTTCTGGCCGGCGGTTATGCAACGGTGGATTTCCCGATCCATCTTGCGAAACCTGCACTGATCTTACCTGTCAATGCGTTGCTATTCCGGCCAGGAGGAACGGTCGTAGGCGTTGTGAAAGACAATGTCGTGAAGTTGCAGAAGATTGAAATCGGCAAAGATTTTGGAAATGCGGTGGAAGTGGTGAACGGGCTGGATGCCCATGATAATGTCATCGTGAATCCTTCCGATTCTTTACGCGATGGGGATAAGGTAAGGACCGAAACCGTCAGTATGGAAAAAGCAAAAGGATAGAATGCTCTCTATGAATGCTTCCAAAGCCGCGCAGGGTTCCCCGTTTTATGTAGGAACCTATACGGAGCCGGGTAAGAGTAAGGGGATCTATGCCTGCAGTCTTAATGTCGAAAGCGGTGATCTGACTTTGCATTCGCTCGTGGCAGAGGTTCCGAATCCGACATGGGTAACCTTTTCTCCCAATGGGAAATTCCTCTATTCGACGCAGAAGGTTCAGGATTGCGCCATCCGTGCGTTTCGCGTCGAAAGTGACGGCAGCCTTACCGCGCTTAATTCTGAATCTTCAAAGGGAAATGCAGGCTGTCACCTTTTGGTAGATGCAACAGGGAAGAATATCCTTACGGCCAATTATTCCAGTGGATCGGTCGATGTGGTGCGTCTTGAAGAAGACGGTTCGTTGGGGAAGCGCACCGCATTTATAAAATTAACCGGTGCTGGTCCTGATCCCATTCGGCAAACGCAATCGTATGCCCATGGCGTATTTGAGGATTTGGAAAACGCCCGTGTGTATGTTTGCGATTTGGGATCAGATTGCATCTGGATTTATAATTTCGATTCCGAGAAAGGCACGCTTACGCCAAATACTCCTCCTGCCGGGCAGGTTGTGCCAGGAAGCGGGCCTCGGCATCTTGCGCGCCACTCCACCGGAAAGTTTTTTTATGTTAACGGCGAAATGGGTATAAACATCACTGTTTTCGAGTGTCGCCCGACGGATGGCGGCTTGAAATCCATTCAGGTACTATCGACTTTGCCCGAAGGTACATCTGGCACAGGCGTGACAAGTGCAGGGGTGTGTCTTCATCCCGGCGAGAGGTGGCTGTATGTTTCCAATCGTGGGCACGACAGCATTACAGTGTATGCCGTACAAAAAGATGGCAGATTAAAATGGGTGGAAAATGTATCCGCGCAAGTGAAGGGACCCCGGGGTTTTGCCATTCATTCGAGTGGTAAGTGGCTTGTAGTAGCCGGCCAGTATGATGACACCCTTACCACGCTGCAAATCGATCCTTTGAGCGGAAAACTATCTCCCACCGGAAAATCTCTGAAAATATATTCTCCGGTCTGTATCGCTTTTTCTTCGAATCCAGAATGATTTCTACAATTTTCTATAGGTATAGGTATTGAGAATTTTTTGTATGACCGCATGAGCCGCATGCAGAACCGCCGCGGATGGGCCGATGAATTCCACGACCGTGGTTATATCTCCCTGAGGCATCATAATGACCAGGCGGGTTCCCCAGTTGGAGGAATAGTAAAGATAGGAGGGCACACTCTGCTTACCCGCTATTACGAAAGGAGCTTCCGGTGCCATCTGAACAGTTCCGTCATACGCCTGGCGGATGCCGGCGAGATAATTCTGAAAGCGGACATCCAGCTTGGGATTGCCGGGAAAGCTGACAACCTTGATGCCAAAACCCACTGCCGCATCCGGCGCGGTGGCCACAAAGTCCCAGTTCAGGCGATCATCCATGCAGGAAACAACTTTCCAGTTATTTGGCGCCGTAATCTGGACGTGGGATTTGAGGGTTTCAATGCTCATGTCCTGGCCTTTTCGTCCCAGTTTCACTTTTTTATCCGGCGTCATCTGGTACTTCCAGATCATGGAAGAGAGAAGCTTGGATACTTTGGAAGGTTTGGGCGGTTCTTTCTGGGAGTTCGCTTTTCGTGAAGCCGTGGAGCACCCGGCAAGGGTCGAAAGAATTACCAGAAACGCGGCGATACGCAGAGGCGAGGGGTTCATGGACGAAAGATTCCGTTATGCTGCCCTATGCTGCAAGGGGATAGTGGAGGGTTTTTAAGGTTTATGCGCTTTCTCCTCGCAAAATGACGGCCAAAAAAGGAAAACCCCAGAGCATGAATTTCCTGTTTCGCTATCGTTGGTGGCTCCTGGCGGGAATTACAGGGATTGTGGCGTTGGTGATAATCACGCTATGGGTAATTAATCCCCGGCTGACGCGTTACGTGGAAAGTAATGCATTCCTCGCGGAAATGGATAAGCAGACATCCAAGGGATTGCACTTTACTGGAAACTATAGGCCGTTCCATCGTACGGGTTTGTTATCTGTGAAGAGTGAAGACTTCCAGGCAGAGGCAGGGAGAAAAGCAATAGCTTCCCTTACTGCGCATGAAATTGCAGCGGTGTTTAATCCGTGGGGTATTTTTTTGCGCCGATGGCAGATTGATTCAATCCGCATTAAATCCGGGGTGGTGAATACGCAGGTTTATCAGCCAAAGCCGGAGAACAAACCGGCTAAACCCTGGTATTTTATTTTTCTGCCCGACCGCGTGTACCTGAAGGAAGTGGTATGTGAAACTGCAAAGGTGACATGGCAGTTCCGTAATCAGGAGGGCGGATTTTACCATACAGTATTACGCATTACGCCTTATGGGCGGGATTTTGAATATGATGTAAAGGGCGGGGTAATGAAGATGGCGCTTATGCCGGATCTTAAACTGATCCACAGCCATTTTCTGATTACGAAAGAGTGGCTTACTGTGGAAGAGCTTCATTTGGCAGAAGGCGAGAATGGAGATATTACGATTGAAGCAAAAGCAGGACTAAAAAAAGACACCAGCACAGAAGGTCAGGTGCATTTTTATAAGCTTGCTGTGGCACCATGGATGCCTTCGGCATGGAATACCAGCTTTGAGGGAATTGCCTCCGGGGAAATTTACTGGAAGGCGAAAGACCGCTCCCCGAAAACCTCTTCCGGCTATGGTTCTCTCAATATCCGGAATGCGCATATCACGGAAACGCCGTTTCTTAATGAGCTTGCCGCGTTGACAAAAAAGGAAACGCTCAGGAGTTTGCGACTGGATAGCTGCTCGCTCGCCGTCGAATGGAATTTTCCGCGTATTGAAATTAAGGATATCGATATTGAAGCAAAAGGGATATTCCGTATTCATGGACAAATTACCCTTAAGGGCAAAACCCTTGCCGGAAAAATCCAATTTGGCGTGACTTCGGAATATCTGGAGTGGCTGCCAAAGGCGGACGAAATATTTACCGGCAAGAGCGGGAGCTATTTTTTGACGACGGTTCGTTTTTCAGGAGAACTTGATAATCCCCAGCAGGATCTCAGCC
>JBDSIH010000103.1:0-1808 GCA_039918055.1 Chthoniobacterales bacterium | reverse complement strand
CGAATATCCACGACACTGCCGCGCACCGAGACCACTACGCCAGTCTTTGATGCCTGTGCATTCATTTTAAACCAGACCATTTCCAGTTCCGAATCTCGGGCATGTCCTGGCCGAATTTATTAATGTATTGTTTGTGTTCGATGAGCTTGTCCTGCAACTCCTGTTTTAAGTAGGCGCCTGTAACACTGAGTCCAGGCACGCGGTCGATGGTGTCCATTACGAGATGGAAGCGATCCAGGTCGTTTAGCACGGTCATGTCGAAGGGTGTGGTAATGGTGCCTTCTTCGCAGTAGCCGCGAACATGAATGTTGTGGTGATTGGTGCGGCGATACGTCAGCCGATGGATCAACGCGGGGTAGGCGTGAAAGGCGAAGATGACGGGCTTGTCCCTTGTGAACAATCCATCGAAATCGCTATCACTCAATCCATGCGGATGCTCGATCGGGGGCTGGAGCTTCATGAGGTCGACTACATTAACTACACGGATTTTCAGCTCGGGCAGACGTTCGCGCAGGATAGATACTGCCGCGAGTGTTTCTAATGTTGGTATATCGCCACAACACGCCATGACAACGTCGGGTGCCATGCCCTGGTCATTGCCGGCCCATTTCCAGATGCCGATGCCTTCGGTGCAGTGTTTTGCAGCGGCATCCATTGTCAGCCACTGTGGAGCCGGATGCTTGCCTGCGATGACGACATTGACGTAATGGCGGCTGCGCAAACAATGGTCCATCACGGATAGCAGGCAATTTGCATCTGGTGGTAGATAAACGCGCACGATCTCCGCCTTTTTGTTGACGACATGATCAATGAAGCCGGGGTCCTGATGGGTAAAACCATTGTGGTCCTGCCGCCAAACATGCGAAGCGAGCAGATAGTTTAATGAGGCAATCTTTCGACGCCAGGGGAGGTGCGAGGTGACCTTCAGCCATTTGGCGTGCTGGTTGAACATGGAGTCAATAATGTGGATGAACGCCTCGTAGCAGTTGTAGAGGCCATGGCGTCCGGTAAGAAGGTAGCCTTCGAGCCATCCCTCGCACTGATGTTCACTGAGCATTTCCATTACGCGGCCCTCGGTGGCAAGGAATTCGTCATTCGGCGCGGTGCTGCCTTCCCATTGGCGATTAGTTACCTCAAAGACAGATTCCAAACCATTGGAGAGGGTCTCGTCAGGACCAAAGATGCGGAAATTTCGCTGTTTACTGTTTAATTTTGTTACATCGCGCAGAAATTTTCCGAGCACATGCGTATCTCCGATGCCGCGTGCTCCGGGAGAGGGGACATCGACCGCATAGTCGCGGAAATTCGGCATCAGAAGATCATGAAGCAGAAGGCCGCCATTCGCGTGCGGATTTGCACCCATGCGCCGATCTCCTTTAGGGGCGAGTTCGGCAAGGTCTGAATTTAGTCGCCCTTCTTCGGTGAAGAGCTCCTCCGGGCGGTAGCTTTTCAGCCAGTCTTCCAATAGCTTGAGGTGTTTCGGATGGGTGGCGGGATCTGACAGGGGCACCTGGTGCGCTCGGAAGGTGCCTTCAATCTGCAAGCCATCGACTATCTTGGGGCCCGTCCAGCCCTTGGGGGAATTCAGAACGATCATCGGCCAGCGCGGACGTGGGGATTTTCCATCCGCGCGCGCGACTTGTTGAATTTTTTTGATCTGCTCCACCGCTGTATCGAGTGCTGTGGCCATGGCCTCATGCATCAGATCCGGCTCGTGCCCCTCGACGAAAATCGGAGTCCAGCCATAGCCTCGAAACAACTGCTCTAATTCCTCGCGGGTAATTCGGGCAAGGATCGTGGGGTTGGCA
>JBDSIH010000102.1:0-4154 GCA_039918055.1 Chthoniobacterales bacterium | reverse complement strand
GGCTCCACAAGCCGCGACCCTGCTCGGTGGTATGGGAGAAAATCCTAACGACTGGGATCCCAACACTCTTGATGCCAATGGAAAGCCAACGTCCATCTGGCGGTATAACCCCGGTTCGACAACACTGACCCCACCGGCGACATCAGCGGAAATTGATACCCAATTTCAGGAAGCCAGAACCTATTTTCCAGTAGTTCAGGCTCCCACGCAGAATACCTACAGTAACGATCTGGTATCCATAGTAGTCGCCCTGCCGCCCAATGCGACCACCCCCGGAGGAGGACTTCCCTTTGCCGCGACGGCGGGAGGACACGGAAAAGTGAGCACATTTGCGCTGCATAGCTTCGATGGTCTTAGCGTCAGCGTGAAAATAATATCGAATTTGGATGCCGGTGGCGCAACTGGGATAACGACTCCGGTCGGACCCACCGGTACGGTGCTGACGCTGCGGGATATAGCAGGCTTCGTGGTCGGCACCCAGACCATTCCGGCGGATCATGATTGGCGGACTATAAACTTTACGGTGGGCGCCGCGGGGAGCCTGCACAAGGGAACGTATTATTTAACGATTGATGATCACGGCTGTGGCACCCAGCTTGTGGGCACGGCCTATAACGGACCCCTGGCAGGCGTCCTCGATAAAAAATATAGGTCAGGCGGCGTGGTGCCATTCAATGATGTTTATTTTTATGTTCCGGCAGGAACCACATCCTTCCGGTATTATATGGGTCCGGCCGTATTATACGGACCATTAGCCGCTCATAATCCTCCGCACCATATCCATGATCCGCTGGACGACAGCCAACTGCTATCGGTCAATGGCAGTACGAATATAAAAAACACCCAGGAGCTCATTACCGTAACGGTTCCGGCCGGAAGAGCGGGCAAGGTGTGGCATATGGATTTTGGCGGAGCAGGTTATGCTTATGGCAACTTATGGTTTTATGACATCCCGCCTTATATCAGCAGCACCTGGAAAGCCGTGATGATTCCGCGGAATATTGCCCTTGCCGACGGCAAGTCCATTCGCACGAATTAAGTGGGTACAGGTCGGGATTCCAGTTCCATATCATTGCAATGCGGCAGCCCTTCTTTAGCAGCAAGAAGAGCTGTCGCACTGTTATGAGTCACCGATTATCTATTACAAAAAATGCCTCAGCAACGCTTTGTGCCGCTAACAAAATTACTTCTGCTTTGTAATTACAACATGGCCGGTGCGCGCGCCTTCGCCGGGCTGGACAAGAATGAGCGGGTTTATGGCATCGTGCCGGAGTTTCGTGACCGGGGCCTTCATGCCTGGTTGCTTTTTGAGCAATTTGTAAAAGCCCAGGAACGCATGGAGGCTGCACAGCTCGGTTGGGTTGAGGAACGGAATACGGAAATTCTGGAAAATTGCACCATGATTGGCGGCATTCAGAAACGCACCTGGAAGGTTTACGAAAAACCGCTGAACGGATGATTGTCACCTCGGGAAATGATGTCAGCGGACGAGCGATTGCGGATTACTGCGGCATTGTGCGCGGAATCGTGGTTCGCTCCCCGAACATTGCGCAGGTGATACTTGGCGGACTGAAACAAATCATCGGCGGAAATATTCAGTCGTATGCCAATGTTTGTGAATCCGCGCGCAAGGAGGCTTACGAGTTGATGGTGCAGCATGCGAAGGACGTCGGAGCAGATGCAATTATCGCCATGCGCTACGATGCCACGGAATTTGTGACGTGTGCAACAGAAGTGCTAGCCTATGGCACCGCCGTAAAACTCACCCGCCTGTAAAATGCAAATCAGGCTTTAACGGACGGGGACGGAGCGCATGCGCTTCCTCCACCGTGGAAGGAGGAGCGGTATTCACTGGGAGTCATCCCAACTTTTTCCCGGAAAAGCGTGGTCATGTAAGGCCCGCCCGAAAGACCGCAGGCGCGGGCTATCTCCTCCATCGTCTTTGAGGTGGAGATCAGAAGATGCTTGATGTGGTCGATCTTCAGAAGATGGATGGTTTCCATAATCGTGTAATCGAGATGTTTGCGGAAGCGTCTCTCCAGGGAATCGCGGGACAGGGGTACATGATCCACAACGGCCTGGATGGATAGGGGCTGGCTGATATGATCCTGGATAAATTTAAGCGCCATAGCCACATGAGGATCATCCGTCACAAACTGGTCGGAGGAGGCGCGGGCGATAACGGGTGCGGGAAGCCGAACCAGCTCAGCGGGTAGGGCCTCTCCATTGATCAGGCGAAGCAGCATGGTTGCGGCTTCGAGAGCAACGCGATCGGGGGAGGTGGCCACACTGCTAAGCTGGGGATGGCGGGTCTTGCAGAAGAATTCTTCGTTTCCGAAGCCGACAATGCCAACGTCCTTACCCACAGTGAGATCAAGCGCCACGCAGGCTTTTGACAGTTCCCAGGCATAGCGATCCCCGCCGCAGAAAATACCCGCGGGTTTGGGAAGATTCTTTACCCACTCCCGAAGATTCAATTGATCCGCCGGATCGACGGCATATGCATGCGAGGGCCACGTCTGAAAATGAAGTTCACAGGGAAAGCCCGCTGAGTGGATGGTTTGCTCAAAATGCTGGCTTTGCAAAAGAGCGGGATTCGTCTTGAGCTGGCCGTAAAAGCCGAAGGAATGGAAGCGGCGGGCAAGAAGATGATCTGCGACGAGTCGGGCGGAGAGTGCATAATCAATGATCACAGAAGGAAGGCCCGGATTGGCCATAAAACCTGAAATATTAACGACAGGAACGCCATAGGCGCGCATCAGCTTGGCATCCGTAGGGTTAAGAACTCGCGTGATGATGCCTCTGGCATTCTGCAGCATCTCAGGCTCTGGAAAGGCCAATTCCAGATCCACTTCCATTTCTGGGGCGTTTTCTGCGAAATAGCCCGTTACAGTCTCAAATATGCTGCGATCAAAATCACTGGTTGTCAGCATGACATATATGCGTGGACGGATTTGCATAGAGGGATATATCAAAAGGTATTGGTTTACAGCACTTATGAACCGATATCAAACGATGGGGCCGAAATTTTAAATAGGAGGAGACAAAGAACTATTTCAGTACTCTATTTGTAACGTATTCCTTCAAAAAGGCAATCGTGTCCATTTTCTGGTCATGGGCTTCCAGAAGCCTCTGCGGCAAATTCGAAAATCCTTTGCGGTAGCAGCCTATAGACGATCTGTAGGGGCAGACTAGATTAGGCGTATATGAAAATTAGTAAATCCCCCACTCGCCATATGAAGTTGGCTTTGGCCGTTCTTGTAACCAGTGTCTTGGCAGTAGCCCAGAATGCGGGCGCCACAGACTATTCGTTTTCCAACGCGCTGACCGGACCGCAAAACTGGACAGACGCCTTAGACTGGGCTCCAGCAACATCGCCAACAGGCAACAGTGCCAATGCGATCATTAATCGCACGGGTGCAAGCGGAGATGTCACGATAACTACTCCCGGAACCGTGCTGACCCTCGGGCAGTTTAATTTTACGGCGGTCAGTGGAAGCGGACTTACGGTAAGCTTGGCAAATGATGTCACCCTTGTGAAGAATGCTTCTGTATTCGGCGGCACCCGGGGCTCCATTAATAATGCAACGGGCGATGTGACGAAAATGGTTTTTGACCTCAACGGCTATACGCTTGATACAGTCGGCATCCCTTCAGTAACTTATCCATTGCTTCTTTCGCTTACGCCCGCTAACAGCACCTTTACGGTAAAATCCACGGGCAATGCGGGCGGCACGATGGTTTTTGCGGATTACGCAGGAAAGACCAGCATCCAGAATAACACAACCGTATGGGTGCGCGGAACTACAGCCTCGACCGTCGCCGTGAATACGGCGAGTACGACATTTTCCGCAGCGTCCACCTTTGTTTTTTCGGGAGGAAACGCTAACGATTATCACCGCAGTCAGATGTATGTAACGGGAAATGCATCCGGTAATGACGCTTTTGCCAATCTAGTCATCGGTGACACCCGTGTCTCGCATGATGCGACAGCAGTAAACTTTAGCGGAACTACCGGAAGCGCCGTCGTAGTAAGAGGAAACCTTACGTTAGCTCAGAACTCGGATCTCTATCTTGGTTATGCCAGTTCGCTGGCAGCCATTAAAGTAGGGGGCAACTATTCCGATGCGGGCGGAGGAATGTATACGACCTAT
>JBDSIH010000101.1:0-2394 GCA_039918055.1 Chthoniobacterales bacterium | reverse complement strand
ATTCGTCCTCCTTCCGCTGAGGAGCTTCCACGCCGAGTTTGGCAGCCAGTGGCCAAGTCTGCATGGTTTCCACTTTCTCCGACTTAAAGACGACATAGCCGCCGACGAGACCAAATGCCACCTGACACGCAATAAAGTAGGGCCAGTCAATCAGCGCTGCGAGCGTGGGGTTAATGATGCCCATCGAAGCATAGATGAGGGTCGTCCATAGCAGTGGAGTCAGGATACCGCCCCAGAGCCATTCGAATTTCCGTGGCAGCATGGGAAGAAGCGCGGCGTAAAGCAAACCGACCATGATGGAGCCGCTGAGGTGGAGAACCGTCGCCACAATAAAGGCGGTCATATTAAATTTGGTCAGCGTTTGAATGCTCGCATCGGTCAGAGAAGGCATCGCCGCCGCCGCAAGAAGATTGATCGTGTACCACACACTGCCCTGTTTCCAGAGCCCGTAGATAATGGCAAGAATCGCCATGACCACCGCTCCGGCAAGACCGCCAAGTATACCCGCTGAATAGGGGCTGACTTCCACGGGAATACGGACGCGGTGACCGTGTTCTCCCACTTTCAGATAATCCACCATGCGTTCCCTTGGGATTTGTGGGTTCGGAGCTTCGACCTCGTGTTCGATGGGAACCGCGTCATGTTTTGGATTTGGGAAAATATCGAAAAACCATCCGATGCCCGAAACTACGCCCACCAAAATGCCGACAACGGAAACCGCCAGGTTTGTGACCAGCCCGGCGAGCATCATCGTAATGCCAAAGGCAGCCAGAATCGGCCAGCCCGACGGCCTTGGCAGCTCAATGGTATTGGGATTATGAGAATCGTTTGGATTCATAGATACAGGGGTTTGATGTATGCCACGATGAGGACGACCACCCAGATCCAGTCCACAAAGTGCCAGTACCAGGAAATCATTTCCGCATGTTCATAGTGGGCCTTATCCAGCTTGCCGCGAAGGCTGGAAATCAGAATCAGCGAAAGCAGGAGCAGGCCGACAATAACGTGCGTGGCATGCAGGCCAACGAGGGAGTAAAACGTGGTGCCAAAAACATTCGTGCTGATGGTGAGATGGTCTCGGTAGATCAGCGTGTACCATTCCACGGCCGTATAGCCGAGGAATATCAGACCGAGCAGCATCGTGATCACCCACCAAAGATGAAAGAGCGCTTTCGATCCGCGGTGCAGCATTTTTTCCGCAAAGACAATGGTAAAGCTGCTGGAGAGAAGGCAAATCGTGGCGGCAATGGGAATCGCCAGCACTTCTTTTGGGTAGGGGGAATTCAGGCTCTTGCCGGTATAGAAAAGATAAGCCACAACGAAGATCGAAAACAACGCGCTCTCGGTAATGATCAGGCATATCATGCCGACCTTCCGGTGGGAGGGGAGCTTCCACTCAGCATGCGTGGTTGTGGCGACTTCCGTATTCATAGCGTTCTATTCAAATTTCCAGTCCGAGTCATTGGGGTGTTTCACATCCCAGAGCGGCCGTCTGCTGCGCACTTCGGGGAGTGTTTCAAAATTATATTCAGGCGGTGGAGAGGGCGTCATCCATTCGAGTGTCCAGCCATCCCAGGGATCGGATCCGGCTTTTTTGCCCTTCCAGTAAGACCAGAGCAGATTGAAAACAAAACACGCCACACCGGCGATCTGGAAAAATACGCCCACCGTCGATATCAGGTTCCAGATTTCCCAGCCACGGCCTGCATCGTAAGTATAGATACGGCGCGGCATGCCAAGGATGCCGGAGATATGCTGCGGTCCGAAGGTGAGATGGAATCCGATCATGAAGAGCCAGAAATGCCATTGGCCCAGTTTCGGATTTAGCATCCGGCCCATGGCTTTTGGATACCAGTAATAGATACCGGCAAAAATCGTGAAGACCAGCCCGCCTATTAACACATAGTGGAAATGCGCGACGACAAAGTAGGAATCGCTCAGCTGCCAGTCAAACGGCGTCACCGCCAGCATAATGCCCGTCAATCCGGCGATCAGGAACTGGAACAGGAACGCAATGCTGAAGAGCATGGGCACTTCAAAACGAATTTTTCCACCATACATCGTGCCGATCCAGTTGAAGATTTTGATGCCGGTGGGAATAGCGACCAGCATCGTTGAAATCGCGAAGAAGGTATTGCCGACCGAGGTCATTCCCACGGTAAACATATGATGCGCCCAGACGCCGAGACTAATGAACGCGATCAGAACCGTCGCCGCCACCATGACGGGATAACCAAAGATGGGTTTGCGCGAAAACACGGGAATGATTTCATTCATGAGCGCGAAGCCCGGAAGCATCAGGATATAAACTTCCGGATGGCCGAAAATCCAGAAGAAGTGCTGCCACAGAACTGCAGAGCCGCCCGCCTGGGTATCAAAGAATTTTCCGCCGAG
>JBDSIH010000100.1:0-3984 GCA_039918055.1 Chthoniobacterales bacterium | reverse complement strand
TTGAGCTTGTCGATTGTGCCAAACTGCGCGGAGAGGAATTTATGAAACCGCTCTTTTGCTGCATCGCTGTAATCCATTCTGCCAACATCTTCGTTGGAAATGCTGAAAGAGCTGATCCCGTCATTGTCTTTAGCCGCATCCAGACCCCGGGCAAACTGTTCGATCAAAGCTTTGCGAAAGGGTTCATAGGAATAGCTGAAACTACGACTGATAGAGCCATCCGTATTTACAAAGCGTCCGGTGGGCTTAGGCGTATTCTTATAAAGTTCAGGTGTTGTTTCGCCCGTATGGGGATCCGCCAATACACGGATTCCATATTTGGAGGAGACATTGGGCCAACTCGAGTCCTGAGTGGCACCCAGCTGAAGGCTCAGAGGATCATCCTTATAGACACTGTTATTATTAATGAAGGTCAGAGCAAACTGATCCTTCATATCGGGCACACCGGCAAAAAACGTGCTATGAAACGTCACGGGCAGGATAGGTTTCATTCCCGGGGGAGGTGTCACAGGAGGAAGCTGGGCCAGTCCTGCATCGGCGGGAAGTTTTGTCAGATCGCTCTTCTGCGGATCAAAGGAGAGGTCATTGGAGATTACCACGCAATCAATACCAACCTTACCTGTACCTTTTCCTCCCGTTGGTCCAAATGAAACGGTAGCATCCATGGGGCGCTCAAAAGTGACGTCAAAAGAAGTCCACGCCAGCACGGGTTTGGCATCAGGTGCGGCCTTGGGAGGATTAACGGCATAGGGCCGCTCATTGAGCAAGGGAGGATCCCAATCAATGCGTTCCATTTTAACGGCCTGCCCGTTATCGTCGCGAAAAAGCGTGAAAAAGCCGGAAGGCTTGTTGGGCGTTTGCAAGTGGCGAACCCAAATGCGGTAAGTCCCCGCCGCAGGAATACGAATCGGAATCGGATGAGTCTCTCCTTTTGCGGCCCCGCCGAGGATTGCTGCTCCACTGGCATCGGCCATTTGTTCAATTTTCCAGCTTAACGGTACAGGGCCTTCCGGCGGTTTGTTGTCAATGGATCCTTCGCCTGCCGCCTCTGCTTCCACACGCCAGGCAGTTGCATGGCTTATTTGAGCACTCAATCCAAAAAGGCAAAATAAGGCTGTCGTTAATTTCAAAGATCTATTTTTTTTCATATTATGATATCTGCATTTTCCCGGAATCCGAATGAAGCAACGCTAATGACCTGATACCGCTTTACTGGCATCAGGGTTACCACTCTCCTGTTTACAGGAGAGTGGCGCCTTTATTTGATATTAGTTTTTTGAAACAGCGTTAGCGGGTTTCGCTGCGTTATTTGGCTGAGGATTACTCCACCAGACGATTTCCGTGGCAGGGGTGGAGTTAATTTTATCCGCCTGATATTTTAGCGTAATGGGTCGAAGGGTGCGTGCGCTGCAAATTGCAGGAGGCGCCACCTGGAAGGTGAATTCCTTGCTCTTCGAGTAAGGCGCGATCGATTCTACTTTAACGGAGGCCGCGTTGCAGAACCATCCCGGACCGCCATAGATTTTTACCTCACCGGCAGGTAACGTGCGTGAGGATGGATTCCACACGGAGGCTTTCACCGTCACGGTATTTCCCGGATTCACTTCCGGGATATTGGCAATCTTGCGTGGCACGCCTTCGATCTGTGTCGAGATAAGCGGCACGCTGTCGTTAAGCCCCAGAAGCATGGCATGGCTTGCAAAGCCGGGCATGGTCAGTTCCAGTTTCCCGTCCTTGATCGTATACTTTACTTCCTCAAGCTGCTGGGAATCGCCAATGGCTGCCAGCAAAAGCTTGGGCTTCGGTGCAGTGGCGGGCCATACCAGGCTCAATGGAAATGGGGTCAGGGGCAGATCGTTGCTGCTGATCATTCCCACAAGCACGTTTTTCTTTGCCTTATCTACCAGCGGAGTCTCAATCCTCGTCTTTAAGGCTACAGGAGTTGGCAGACCGACCGTTGAGTAAGCCTGCACTCCGGAATACCGGAGAAATGCGCCGAAGATACGGGAAACCGCATCCCCTTCATGGGCACTGTCCCATTCATAGCGGATTGGACCTGCATCATACATCGTTCCCATCATCAGCGAGAGATAGAGCGTATGCCCCTTGCCATAATCATTCACGACAACTGCGGCTACGCCGGGACCACCAGCAGCCATCCCAATGACACTGCCGGAGGTGCATTCCATGCTGGTGTAGCCGTAGCCGGAGAGATGCCATCTTCCCAGTTCCAGTGCGACGGGGTGTGTGGAATCCCATTGTTCATACATTTCATCTACTGTTTTGCTGATATCTTTTCCGGTATTCAGCGCACGAAGCACGCTTGGCTCCACGCCATAAAGAGTGGTCGTGGTTTCCTGGAGGGCCAGGGTGGCATCCTTCACGCTTTTGACAGCCATTTCGGAATTCGTTTTCGCTTTCACGCCAAACATCTGCGCAATCGTGTTCTGCGCACGGCCGAATTCATCAAAGATACCGGGGTATTGATCGCCAACAATGGTGCCTCCATTATGGACCCATTCCGCAAGTTTCTTCGCGGCGCCCGTTGGCACATATTTGACATCCACCATAAAGACAGCGCCTACGTCTTTGAGCTGACCGGCCTCGATTTGTTTGGGTGTAATCCAGCGCACTACATATCCCATACCGCGAAGGATGCCGTAGACCCGATAGGGGCTGTCGATCTGGCAGCCATATGCATCAAGGAGGGGTTGCGGAAGCGAGAGATCCATGCGGCTGTAATAAAGTGCGATGGGCTTTGTATAATGTTGAGGCCGTGCCGAAGTAAGCAGGGGCTCCAGATGATGAATCTCGTGGTTCGCCTGCGCGATGGCTGCGAGCTTTGGAGCGGGAGTGAAATCGAAATTCTGCAGAGCCCAGAAAGGATAGCCCCAATGGATCGGGTTATCCTGCATCTGGTAGGTTGCAATACCGCGGATACCCTTGCTGACCATATCCCAGTAGGTGCGGGCTGCCATACGAGGATCGGTCGTATGCACATTCCACTCCGCATTGGAGATAAGTTTGTCCGGTGCAATGCTCATGATGAAATCCAGATCGCTGCCGACGAAGTAATCTTCGGTGCTGTAAGAATCCCACGAAAAGGTAGGCTGGCCCTTAAATCCGATATTGATCATATCTTCATAATCGAGTGGGCCATTGATGGTGAAGGCTGGAGCCATCATGCCGAGTACGGAAGCCTGTCCATAAGCAGTATGAGGCTTTACGCCGCCCATTTTACTGATCGCTTCTGCTTTTCCAGCCATGAGAGTGACAAATTCGAGACCTTCGAATTCCCGCATGGCGAAGTGGGCCGCTATATTGTCTTCCGGTTTTTTGGGGAAGCTAATTTCATCGAAGCTTTTATACGTAGTTCCCCAGGGTTCATTGAGTTTATCAATGGTTACGAATTTCGCCTGGAGCCATTTGTGAAAGCGTTCTTTGGCGGCATCGCTGTAGTCCATGCGGCCATTGTCTTCATCCGCAATGCGGAATTGTTCGATATCGGGATTATCTTTGTAATGCTCTAAATTCGCCGCGTACTCTTTTACCATGGCCTCGCGAAACGGCTCGTAGGAATAGCTGAAGTAGCGGCTTACATTCCCGTCGGAGTTAATGAAACGACCGGTCGGTTTAGGTGTTTTTGCATACAAATCCGCCGTGGTGTAGCCTTGCTGGGGATCGATATTCACCAGGATGCCGTATTTACCAGGATTATTAAACCAGGATGTATCGTCATTCACGCCAAGCTGAAGCGTGAAGGGGTAGTCGATAAAGCTCGGCCATGCGGAGATCAGATTGATGGAGAAGCGATCTTTTGGATCCGTGACTCCTGAAAAGAAGGAAACATGAGGTACGATGGAGGGGATTGGGATCATTCCCGCCGGAGGCTTCGGCGCAGGAAGGTCTTTTACCCCGGCATCGGTTGCAAGCTTTGCCCAGTCGCTCTTATTCGGATCAAAGGAGAGGTCATTAGAGATTACC
>JBDSIH010000099.1:0-3260 GCA_039918055.1 Chthoniobacterales bacterium | reverse complement strand
GTGTATGGCAACTTGTGGACGGGGCCAAGCAATCGCTACTTCGGGGATAAAGTATAGGAAGCGAAGCATGATCCTGCGCGCGTGTTTTCGGTTTCTTCGACGGGTGCTGGATAACAAGAGCTAGTTTTTACAGAGAATGAAATTTACCGATGAATTCACCCACGGTCTTTAAACCTTCGCGGTGGAATTACCTGATCGCCGCGATCCTGTTGGGTGCATTGCTCGCGGCGTCGGTGCCGGGTTTTCTGCGGCATCCCTCGTGGCTACATGGAGGGCTGATCGTGGCCTTTGTGCTCTTTATCCTTTACGTGGTGCTGGAGGTTTATCGCACGGCGCTGATTTTGGATGACGAAGGCTTTACGCGGCAGTCGCTCGTCGGCACGTGGCGCGTGCGCTGGGCGGATGTCGAGAAACTGGATCGGATGAACATGCTGGGATTTTCGATGATCTTTTTTAATCTCCGCCGCGGTGCGCCGCAGGTTCCGGCATTTGGCTATGTGGGGCGGGTCATGTTCGATCACGCGCACGGTTTCAATACCGGCGGGATTCACGCAGAGAAATTATTTAACGCGATGAAGACGCGGTGGCAGCGGGGGAAACCGGACGTAGTTTAAACGGTAGGGAGGGTTGATTCGCCGCTCACCCTTCGGGCAGTCTTCGACTGTCTGATTCGTTTCACTCAGCTGTCCCTAACCCATTGGTAGGTCGCGCTACGCGTTTCTTAGACCGCGGCATTCATGGCGTGGATGATTTCCTGCGTGATATCCAATTCCTCGCGCGAGAAGAGGACGGAGGGAAATCCGGACGTGCAGACTTCGGCGGTATCGAGGACCAGATCGAAGCCTTTCTGCTCGGCTTTTTTGCGGATCACGCCCTGGATTTGCGCGAAGAGCGCATGGCGTTCCCCTACGGCGAAGGCGTGGACTTCCTCGGCCTGTTTGCTTTTCCAGGCATTCACTTCCGAGACCATCGCGAGGCGTTCCGAGGGGGACGCCTGCGGGAAATCTGCCTGAAATTTCTTTTCAAGATCGGAGACTTTTTTATTCCGCTGCTCCTCGCATTCCTGAATCCGGGATTGCATCTCCTCGTACTGGTGCAGCCCCCTGCAGAGTTCGCTAAGATTCACCGTTCCGACGCGCAACGTTTTTTCATCATTCATGATGGGGCGACTCTATAATTTTACTCGTTCAGGGCCATCAAAATTGCTTGCCACACCACAAATGCGGCACGGTTCCTTAATGGTAGGGCGTGCCTCACCGAGGCCGCCTTGCATGTGAACGATGCTGCAGCCCGTGGCGACCTTTTCATGCACGCTCTGCCTATTGCCGGGTTGTCGGAATTCTCACGAATTCCGCTACGAAGAGAAATTTCCCTGTAGCGGGGTTCGTGAGAATTCCGAGGGCTGAAGTCATCGATAAAAGACCACACGCTTACGCGCGCGGCTACGGGAATTTTACACGGCGCAGGTTTCGTATTTTACGACGGCCTGGAGGTAGACGGAGTAGAGGATGTAGGGGCTGCCGTAGGGCTGGTAGCCGAGCTTGATGTGTTCGTTCACACTTCGATCGAGGGCGGCGGCACTGGTGGCGCTGACGGTGAGGTATTCGTTGATGGGTGTGGACATGCGGTCACCGTACGTCTGTTTGGGTGGGCAACAAGGAGAATCGAACGAAGTGAGATAGCTCGCCGAAGGCGACCCGAAGGGTAAGCGAAGTGAAGCAATCGAACGAAGTGAGATAGCTCGCCGAAGGCGACCCGAAGGGTGAGCGAAGTGAAGCAATCGGGGAAGACAACATAGCCTGTCGAACCGCCCGAAGGGTAAGCGAAGTGAAGCAATCGGGGAAAGTGAGATAGCTCGCGAAAGTTGAACGGTGTAGCCGCCGCCGTGAGGCGGTGGACGGAAAGGGCGGCGCAAATTTGAAATGCAGCACCACGTGCTCACGCGCGCGGCTACGGGGGTTTTCGGAACGGACGATGTGGAAGTCGTCCCTCCATTAATAAAGAGACGCTGGCCTGATTACGCGCGGAGGCGTTTGCGGGCGGAGATGGCGACTAATAGAGCGCCGAGGCCGAGGAGGGCATACGTGGATGGCTCGGGGGCGGGGCTGTAAGTATAGGTCACCGTGCCGGTGGTGATAGAGGGCGAAATGGTAGAGCTGGTGATGACGACGCCGGAACCGGACGGATCATAAGCGACGGCGGCAGTTTTCAATTGGCCGCTGACGAGGTAGCTCCATGTTCCCGTGCCGATGAAGGCGGAGAGGTCGCCGGAGTAGTTCACGCTACTGGGGGTGAAGCTGGTGGTGGTGGTGTTAATCGTGATTTCCTGGCCCGGGTTGAGGGTATGGAATTCCGTGGTATTGCTGTAGTCGTTGTTCACGACGGTAGTGCCGGATGGAAATTCGAGTTTCAGGTTTGCTGACCAGTTCGCGGCAACATCCATGGTGGATCCGCCATTATTTTTTAATTTGTTGGAGATGATGGTCTGGGCATCGTAGGTGATGCTGACGGAGGTGAGGGTGCCGTAAGTGGTGGCATCAAATTGATCCACATAGCCGGTGACGTTGCTCGTAGCGCCGAGATCAACGGTGGGGCCTGTGATGGAAAAGTTTTTCGTCAGGGTTGCCGCATGCGTGGTCGCGAGAAAGGAGACGGCGATAGCTGCGGCGAGGGGGAGGTAACGTAGGCGCATAAGTTTTTGGAGTGGGGAGAGAGACGGGGGGAGAAGACGTGTTATTTATTTCAGGAAGGGGTGGTCAGCGTAAGGTAAAGATACCGCGGCGGTGGTGGTGCAAGGTATTGGGGTGGAGAGAATGGATGCAGATCGGCATTTGCATGAAAGCGAAGGGGTCTGCTAGAATTGCGGGCGAGATATGAAGATTTTTTTTAGCACGCTGAGTTTACTATGTATTCTGGGCCTTCTGCCGCTGCACGCCACGGAGACGCTGGCGGAAACGATTGATGCCCTGCCGGTGACGAATTATTATAAGATCACGGCGATCACGGGACAGATCAATGCCACGGTACGGGAAGCCTGGGATGACGCCACTCTGATAAGCAGGGTGCAGTGCCGCGTGACGTATTCCATCTTTCACACGAGCACGAAAAAGCAGGAGACACGCTACGCCACGCAGACGTGGCAGATCTCGGTGAAGGATTCCGGCGAGCATCTTTTCCAGCTGAGCGACTTTAAAAAGGTCGCGGTGCTGGGAAAAATCGTTTTCCAATGCGTGCCGGTATTCAAAAGTGAGGACACGACA
>JBDSIH010000098.1:0-2611 GCA_039918055.1 Chthoniobacterales bacterium | reverse complement strand
GCTGCATGGGCGGCTTTTTTCGAAGGCTTTGAACTCGGCTTTGCAAAAAGCGGCAAAAATGGCGTCACCGCCAATGGGCAGGCAGGTGCAGTAACCGACGGCGCTTTTCAAACCAAAGTCGATGCGCTAATCAACGGCTATCGCGCTCTTGGCCATACCAAGGCGAGTGTGGACCCGCTTAGCGACACGCAGCCGGAAAACCCGCTTCTCGGTCTCGAGGCGCTCGGCTTTTCCGAATCCGATCTGGAGCGCAAAGTTTCCTCCACGCTTTTCAAGGACGGCCAGGCATTAACCTTGAAGGAATTGATTGCGGCGCTGGAACATATCTACTGCCGGACGATCGGGGTGGAATTCATGCACATTCTGAATCCGGAAACGCGGAACTGGGTTCTGTCTCGCATCGAAAATAGAAGTGAAGCGGCATGTCAGGATGCGGCGGTTCATCGCGACCTGCTTTATTGGATTTATGAATCCGAGACGTTTGAAAGTTTTCTCCACAGAAAATATGTCGGCAGCAAGCGCTTCTCCCTCGAAGGCGGCGAATCACTGATTCTTGCTCTCACCACGATTCTCGAAACCTGCGAGAAACATGGGCTAAAGGAAATTGTCATGGGCATGTCCCACCGCGGGCGGTTGAATGTGCTCGCGAATTTTCTGAACAAGCCGCTAAGCGTTATCTTTAATGAATTTTCTGATGACTATGCGCCCGAGCACACTGGTGGCAGCGGCGACGTAAAATACCATCTCGGTTATCAAACGGCGCGTAACACCCGCAACGGGCACAAGGTGGATATTTATCTCGCGGCAAATCCCAGCCACCTGGAAGCCGTTGATCCCATTGTCGAAGGCAAGGCCCGTGCACGCCAGCGTGTTCTGGAGGATACCGCCGAGCGCAAAAAAGTACTCCCGCTTCTCCTTCATGGCGATGCCGCCTTTGCCGGGCAGGGAATTGTTGCCGAAGTTTTAAACATGTCGCAGCTTCCCGGCTACCGTACGGGCGGCACGGTGCACATCATTGTCAATAACCAGATTGGATTTACAACGCTGCCAGCCGATGCGCGCTCCACACTGTATTGCACCGATGTGGCGAAAATGGTGGATGCTCCGATTTTTCATGTGAACGGGGATGATCCGCTCGCCGTGGTGGCCGTCGCAGAGATGGCATTGGATTTTCGGCAGCAGTTTGGCCGCGATGTGGTGATCGACATTGTTTGTTATCGCCGTCAGGGCCATAACGAAGGCGAAGAGCCCGCATTTACTCAGCCGAATCTTTACGCGAAAATCAAAGCGCACCCTTCGCTCAGCGAAAAATTCAAAAAAGAAATGCTCGCGCTCGGAACGATTACCGAGGAGGAGGCAGAAGGCATTCGCAAAGCGGCGATTGTGGATTTGGATAACGCGCTCGCGGAAGTTCGCAAGCCTAAGGAAAAGCCCGAGAATGGAAAGTCGGCATTTATTGGTTCCATCGCCGTTTTCCAAAAGGAGTATTCCCACGATGCCATCGAGACCAGCATCAGCGACAAAACATTGGAGAAGATCGTCCAGACCCTGACAACCACTCCCGAAGGTTTCCGCGTACTGCCAAAAGTAAAAAACGTTTTTATCGACCGTCGCCTCAAGGCCTGGAAAGCAGGAGGACCCTACGACTGGGCTTTTGGTGAAGCGCTTGCTTTCGGCTCTCTTCTTTTGGAGGGAACTCCGGTGCGGCTTTCCGGGCAGGATAGCCGTCGCGGTACCTTCAGCCAGCGGATGAGTGTCTATTATGATGAGGTGACACGGGATCGCTACATTCCTTTAAATCATCTGGATTCCAAGCAGCCTTCATTTTGTGTTTATAACAGCATGCTTTCCGAAGCGGCTGTATTGGGCTTCGATTACGGCTACTCCATGGATTATCCCTCCATGCTTTGTCTCTGGGAGGCGCAATTTGGTGATTTCTCCAATGGGGCGCAGGTCATCATCGATCAGTTCATTGCCTCGGCGGAATCGAAATGGCAGCGACCCAGTTCCATCGTGATGCTTCTGCCGCACGGCTATGAAGGGCAGGGCCCGGAACATTCCAGTGCGCGTCTGGAGCGCTTTCTTCAACTTTGCGCGGAAGATAACATGCAGATTTGCAATCTCACGACTCCGGCGCAGTACTTTCATGCTCTACGCCGTCAGATTCATCGGGAGATCCGCAAGCCTCTCATCATCATGACGCCAAAAGCGTTGTTAAGAGCGGAGCAAGCGGTATCGACGGCGGAGGATTTTACCAATGCTCAGTTCAGGGAAATTTTGGAAGGCCCCGCACCTAAGAAAGCCGATACAGTCGACCGCGTTATTTTCTGTAGCGGAAAGGTCTATTACGACCTGCTTAATCACCGTGAGGCAAACAAGCTGGATTCCGTGGCACTCGTCCGCGTGGAGCAGCTTTATCCGCTGCACGAAAAAGAAATCGAGCGCATTGCCAAAGGCTATAAGAATACCAAAAATTTTGTGTGGTGCCAGGAAGAGCCGCAAAACATGGGGGCATGGAGCTTTATTCAGCCGCGCCTTCGCAAGATTCTCGGTCAGGAAATCGCCTATGCTGGCCGAGTGGCCAGCGCAAGTCCCGCAGTCGGAGCGCTTG
>JBDSIH010000097.1:0-10978 GCA_039918055.1 Chthoniobacterales bacterium | reverse complement strand
CGCAGCGCAGTTATTCCTCGGGAAGTTTGAATATGTCGTGATTCCTTTCGATGAGATTTTCGACGCGGTGAAGAGCGGAAAAGCCGATGTCGGCCTCCTCATTCATGAAGGGCAGCTCACGTATCGTGACGAAGGCTTTGAAAAAATCGTCGATCTCGGCGAGTGGTGGAAAAACGACACCGGCCTGCCGCTTCCGCTCGGTGGAAATGTCATTCGCAAAGACCTCCCGCAGGAGGAAAAAATCGTCCTCAATGAAATCCTGAAAGAAAGCATCGAATACGGATTGAAGCATCGCCTGGATGCCGTCACGCACACGCTTCCCCTCGCCCGTGGTATGGAAACCGAGCTTACGGATAAATTCATCGGCATGTATGTGAATGACTACACGCTCGATTACGGGGATTCCGGACGCAAAGCCATTACGCTTTTCCTGAAGCGCGCGCACGAGGCTGGGCTTATTCCGGCGCCAGTCCAGCTGGAGTTTTTGACGTAGACGAAGCAGGAGTGGCAGCCGGGCGGCCGGCCATCTTCTTTGCATTTCCGTCCAGCTTCGCGATGAGATCCTTATTCAGCGGATCAAGCTTCGCGGCTTTCTGCCAGTAGAGAACCGCCTCCGCCAGCTTGCCAAGCTTCTGGTAGGTATCGCCAATGTGGTCGTAAATAACGGGGTCCGGTATGGGGAAATGCGTCACGGCCTGTTGAAGTTCGGCGAGCGCTTCCGGATATTTACCCTGCTTGTAAAGCACCCAGCCGAGACTATCGAGGTAGGCGCCATTTCCCGGAGAAAGCAGAAGCGCCTTGCGGATCAGCATTTCCGCCTCATCGAGTTTTTCTCCGCGCTCGGCAAGCATGAAGCCCAGATCATTTGAAGCTTCCGCTGAGGTCGGGTCGAGCTCGATGGATTTGCGCAGCATCTCTTCCGCACGCGCGTAGAGCTTTGCCTGGTCTGCAGCCTCGCCGTAATCCAGATAAAATTTCGCATCCAGAAGACCCGGCTTCACGCTCGATGCTTCAAAAATTGTCTGCTCATAGGCGCGCATCGCCTCATTGTATTGCTTGGCCTGCGCGAGCGCGTTTGCCCAGTAATGCGTGAATTCGGGATACGCAGGAAAATGCATTCGCGCATTGCTGAATATCAGGATGGCGTCTTCCGGCTTGCGAAGATACATGGCGAGATTTCCCGCTTTTTCATAACGGGGCGCATCATACGGATCGATGACGAGCGCCTGCCGCAGACTGTAAAGGGCATGGAGGTAATCCTCCTTCTGAATATAAATGCCCGCGAGCTTGTCGTACACCGCCGGTCTCACGGGATTTTTCGCCACAATCTTCAGGTAAACCTCGAGCGCTTTGTCGAGATTGCCGATCTGGGTGTAGCAAAACGCAAGATTCTCAGGGATGTCGGGAAAATCCGGATTATTTTTCAGAATCCCTTCATAGAGCGCAATCGCCTTATTGGTCTGCTTCGTTGCAGAGGCAAGGAAGTCGGCGACGCGCACGATCACTGCCGAGTCGTCATTGGAATACTTCAGCGCGTTTTCAAAAAGCGGAGTGATTTTCGCAATCTCCTCCTCGGATAAACGCCCGTCATCCATGGCGACGCTGCGCAATGTTAAATCCGCAAGCTGCAGCCAGAAAGCGGAGGCGGTGCTTTTGCTTTGCGCACCGCGCTCAAGAATCTGCAGCGCGCGGGTCTTCTGATTCTGCGCCATGTAAATTTCCCACACGGCTTCGTAAGGCGTGTATTCCTGCGGATATAAATCAAGCGCACGCTGGGCGTACTTGAGTGCAATATCTGTCTTCTGAAGCTGGTGCAGGTAAATAGAAGCCAGCCCAAGGGAAAGATTCCTGTCTTTCGGATTGGCCTTGAGCGCATCTTTCAGCACGCCGATCGCTTCAGCGGAGTCATTACGGCGCAAATGTTCGCGGGCAATATAGAGCGCGAGCTCGGAAAAACCCGGCTCCAGGTCCAGTACGCGTCTATAGCTCTCAAAGGCTTTTTCCGGTCCGGAGGACTCTTCCTCCAAAATCCCTGCCATGTAGCGCGCAATCGCTTCAGATTTTTTTTCTCCGTCCGCCGGCAATATGCCGAGAGCAGGAGAATCAACATCCTGTTCGGGCACGAGGTCTGATTGCGCGGCCTGGGTTAACAGGCAGGGCGCACAGGCGATCGCTAGCGTCAGGAGAAGGCAGCATCTCCGATAGCCTGCGGAACCCGCTCCGGCTATCTGTGAGATTTTCATGCTGCAAATCTAACTATTACGATTTGTAACGCAAACGCTTCTTGTGACGGTTCGCTTTCATGCGCTTCCGTCGCTTATGCTTTGCAATTTTTGCTTTTCTTTTCTTTTTTAAGGAACCCATCGTAACAGCTATCTAATAAACCAATTTGTTTAGGGGATATTCAATAATCCCCTCTGCCCCAAGAACTTTCAACTGGGGAATAATCTCGCGAACGATCTTTTCGTCGATCACAGTTTCCACCGCAACCCATCCAGTTTGTGCCAAGGGCGAAACTGTAGGATTTCTTAGAGAGGGCAGTGTCTCAAGCAAATTCTGAAGATTTTCACTAGGAAGGTTCATTTTTAGGCCAACTTTGTCCCTGGCGGCCAGTGCGCCCTGGAGCAAAATGCACAATTTCTGCATCTTTTCAGCCTTCCAGGAATCGCGATTTGCGCTCTTGTTTGCTATGAAAATAGGGTAGGATTCCATCAACGTCTCAATGATCTTGAGTTTGTTGGCGCGCAGCGAGGAGCCGGTTTCCGTAATATCGACAATTGCATCCACGAGATCGGGCACTTTTACTTCGGTGGCACCCCAGGAAAACTCGATTTCGACTTTTACGCCGTGTTTTTCAAAGAATCTCGCGGTAAGTCCGACGGCCTCCGTAGCCACACGCTTGCCCTCCAGATCCTTTATGGTCTTAAACGGGGAATTCTCCGGCACAACCAGCACCCAGCGCGTAGGAGAGGCCGTAGCCTTGCTGTAAGGCAGTTCGCAGAGGCGATCGACATCGGAATTATTCTCAGCGACCCAATCCTGCCCGGTAATTCCACAATCAAGGTAGCCCTGATCGACGTAACGGCTGATTTCCTGGGCGCGAAGGAGGCGGATTTCCAGCTCGGGATCGTCCACAGGTGGGCGATACGAGCGGCCGGAACCCGAAATCGCAAAGCCTGCCTTGGCAAACAGCGCGATGGTCGGCTCCATAAGGCTGCCCGTGGGCAGGCCGATTCTAAGTGGTTTCGAACTCATAGGAGGTGCACTGATAGCGGGTGAGTTGGGCATGGTCAATCCTGCTTGATGGCACGATCATCCCTTTTTTGTCGCGCGCGCTGCCGTGAGTTTAAAATCCACAACGTGATCCCGTAGCTGCCGATTCCCGAAGGGATTCCAAAAAAGAACGATCCCAGAAGCAGGGGCAGACCGACGTTGGAAAATCCGACCCACCAGCGGGAACTCAGCGGATGGTAGAGCACAAAGCGGACTTCCGCCCATTTGAAGGCGGTATGGCTAAGCTTCATAGACGGCGGAAAATGCTGGTGCATAACCCAGAAGCCGAGCTGGTATTCCCAGCGCAGGATGAGCGGCGTGAGGACGATGATGATATCGTGGAGAGAAACGGCGACTGCGGCGGCGATAATATTAAACCCGAAGAGCCATGCCACGGCGATGGAGAGCAGGGTCTTCAACCCGAAAAGCGGCGTAAATCCGAAGAAAATTCCTATCGCCACACCCCCGGCAATTGCGTGCTGGGAATCTTTCAATTCCAAAACTTTGTGGATCTCTTTTTTGAAGAAACCGTAGATCCGCTTAAAAATCGAAATAATGTTCAAAATGCCCAGGTAAAATGAAGCGGCACCATGTCAGATTCGATTTCGAATGACAATCAGGCAATACCCCGAGAATTACTCATCCGGAAACGCGCTCCGGCATTGAATTTACGGGGATCGAAGTTACGATAAAGGGATCGCATGGCTGAACGCGTAAATAAGCGGAAGAACTTTGTCCACCACGCCTCCAATATGGAGCGCTGGATTATTCCCGCCATCCTGCTCTCCATTCTGGTGCACGTGGGGATCACGCTGCTATTTCAGCGCATTTCGTTTTTCCCTCAGCTTCCGGAAAAAATCACGCTGACCGAGGAACCGGCATTCAAGCTCGACAGCGTCACGGTCGATCCGAAAATTCCTCAGATCGAAAAAGAAACGCGTGTGGCCTCCCTGCCGGAACCGGCCAAACTTCCCAACGAAATTCCCGAGATGGGTAAACGCCCTGCAGAAGTTGGCGGCCCACCAACTTCGCCGCGCATAACCAATCAGCTTCTCTCCGAAAAGCCCGAGGTGCCTTCCGATTCGTTGAAGAACATGCTGTCATCTTCCTTTCCGGCGGTGGAGCAGCGATCGAACGTGCTGGAAAAAGAATTACTCCATGCAAACGCGGATTCTCCCTACCAACAAAATGATGCCGTCACGCAGGCCCTGAAGACTGCCGATGCCGTGCGCAAAGGCGCAGAGAAGGGTGGCAAACTTTCCGGCTTCAGCAATCTCGATGAATTGCTCGCGCAGACGGGCCCTCTGCATTCGGAGACGGCCCCCATCCTTATGCCTACGGATGTGCTTTTTGATTATGACCATGACATGCTGAAGGATCAGGCCATGGGCACGCTTCAGAAACTCGGCCTGCTCATTCAGCGCAATCCGACAGCGACTTTCCTCATCGAGGGCCACAGCGATTCCTTCGGCAGCGATGATTACAACATGGTGTTAAGCAAACGCCGCGCCGAGTCCGTAAAGGCATGGCTGGTGCAGACTCTGAAAATTGATCCGGAGCGCATCGAGACGCGTGGGTTTGGAAAATCCCGCCTCCTTACACCCGCCACAGGAGACATCGAGCAGCAGCAACTCAATCGCCGCGTGGAAATCGTCATCCATACGCACTAAAAATCCTGCATGGCTCAGAATAAAGAATGGGTACTCAGGGAAGTATCCGGAAAACTCGCTGAAAAGCTCAGCAAAAAGCCCACGGAAGCGGTGGATATTCTCCGGCGATTCCGCAAACTCGAAGAGCATCGCCTTCGGATCTGGCACTACTCCGGCGGTGGCGGACGGGAAGTGTGCCGTCGACGCTCCAGTGTTACGGACATCCTTTTCCGGCGCTTGTTTGAAACCGTGGCCGAGGAAGCCGGGTACATCGATGAGAAGAAATCCATGGTCGTCGTCGCCTTCGGCGGATACGGACGCCGCGAACTCAATCCCGCGAGTGATGTGGATATCATGTTCATCCTGAATACGAAAAATCCCACGCCGCAGCAGGAGGAAATCATCCGCGATGTGACGACAGCGCTTTGGGATATCGGCTTTAAAGTCGGACATTCCACGCGCTCGATTGCGCAATCCATCAAACTCGCAAACGAGGACATGGTCACAAAAACCTCCATGCTCGAATGCCGCTACCTTGCGGGAGAGCGCGAGGTTTTCAATGCCTTCAAAACAAAGTTCGGGTCGGATTGCGTGCGCGGGAAGCAGGCAGAATACATTGCGTGGCGTCTGGCAAATCAGGTGGAACTGCAGAACAAATACGGAAACAGCGTTTTTCTCCAGGAGCCGAACATCAAGAGCGGCTGCGGAGGAATGCGGGACTACCAGAGCCTGCTCTGGCTGGCGTATTTCAAGGAAGGCCTCGGCACGCTGGCGAAGCTGGTGGAAAAGAAAATCCTGCGTGAACCGGAACGTATCTCGCTGGAAAAGGCGTATGATTTTCTCCTGCGCGTGCGTACGGAAACCAACTACATCAACAACCGCACGTCCGATCACCTCACGCTCCAGTTGCAGGGCAAGATCGCGAACAACCTTTCCTACCCGCAGAAAAACATTCTCGCGCGCTGTGAAGCGTTCATGCGGGATTACTACCAGCACACGCTGAATATTCACCAGATCTCCGATGGTGCGTGTGAAAAGTTGAAGGTAAAAAAGGAATCGTCGCTCCCTGACTTTTTGACCTTTTTCACCGGCGGCCGCAACCGCATGGTGCGCTTCGACGGTTTTTATTCGAAAAACGGCCTGCTCTATCCGGAATCGAACAACATTTTTTCCGATGAACCCCTGCGCCTGATCAAGGCATTCCAATACATGCAGGAAAAGAAGCTCAGCATGAGCACCGAACTGCGCAGCCTGATTGCGCGGCGCCTGCAATACATCACCCGGGAATTCCAGTATCTCAAGACCGCACGGGAAATTTTCCTCAGCATTCTTTCGCACAAGGGGGATGTCGCCCGCATCCTGCGCATGATGCATGAAGCAGGCGTGCTCGGGCGTTACATCCCGGAATTCGGCGCGCTGACGTGCCTGGTTCAGCATGAATTTTTTCACCGCTACACGGCAGATGAACACACGCTTGTCTGCCTCTCGAAACTCGATGGCGTTTTTAATGAGGAGCAGGCGAAGCTCGCGGGCTATCGTGCGCTTTTCCAAAAACTCGAAGATCCCGCCACCCTTTATCTCGCGCTTCTGCTGCACGATACGGGCAAGGCGGCGAACCGGCGTCACCACGAAGAGGAGAGCGCCATCCTTGCGCAGCGCGTGGCCCGGCGGTTGCAACTCTCTCCGGAACGGCGCAAGTCGCTCATCTTTCTCGTCGATTCTCACATGGCGCTCTCCAGTACGGCGCAGAAACGCAATCTCGACGATCCTTCCACAATCGTGCAGTTCGCGGGCATTGTGCAGACGCGCTCAAACCTGGATGCGCTCATGCTTCTCACACTCGCCGACGGCATGGGCACGAGCGACCAGAACTGGTCGGACTGGAAAGAAAATCTCGTCTGGCAGCTCTATAATGAAACCGGCCGCTACCTGGAAACCGGCCCTTCGTATTTTGAGCAGCAAAAACGCAGCCGCACGGATCTGCTCACCAAAGTATCAAAGCTTCTGCCGGAGGATTTTCGCGATGAAATATCCGCGCATTTTCAGTTCATGCCCGAGCGGTATTTCTCCACTTTCCAGGAGGAGCAGATCGACGAACACATTAAGCACTTCCGCGAATTTTTCCAATGCCTGCTTAACAATAAAGGCCCTGCGCTGTCTCCGCTGATCCGCTGGATTCCTCATCCTGAAAAAGGACACAGCGAAGTGCGGATTTGCGGCTGGGATCGCACGGGGCTTCTCACACGCATTGCAGGAGCATTCCTCTCCACAGAGATGAATATTTTAAGCGCCGATGCCTTCACGCGGGGCGATAATCTTGCCATTGATATTTTCCGCGTCTGCGATCGCAACCATCAGCCCATCACCGCGAAACGGGATATTGCCCGCATGGAAGCCACACTTAACGAATCGCTGCGGCACGAATCGTTTGATTTCCGCCCCCTGCTTCCGAAGCCGCGCCTGGTGAAACCGTATCGTCTTTCCGAGGATGTCGAAATTCCGATCCGCATCGTCATCGAAAATGACATTCATCCCATTTACAGCCTGATTGATATTCAGACGGCGGATCGTCTTGGCCTGCTCTATGATCTTTTGCGCTGTCTGAGCGACAATGGTATCAACATCGAATTTTCCCGCATCGTCACCGATCGCGGTCTCGCGGCGGATACGTTTTACGTCACCGGAAAGCACGGAGAGAAAATTTTCGACACCGCCACGATCAATCGTCTGCAAAAGCAGCTGCACAAGGCCGCGACGGGGGATTATTAATTGGTCCCTAACCCTCCGTACCGTTTATTAAACGGCACTGCGCGTTTCTGTGGCGACCAGCCACATGGTCTCGCCGAATTCGGTTTTTACTTTTTTGGAAAGTGCGGCGGCGTCTGAAGCATTGCGCAGAATGGCATAGACCGTGGAGCCCGAACCGGACATCAGTGCACCTCGCGCTTCCGGTTGCACGAGCAACCACTTTTTCAGCGCGGCGATGAACAGATATTTGGAAAAAACCGGCCGCTCCAGATCATTTTCAAAAACAACGCCGTCGATAATCTGCGGCTCCATGGAAACGCCTTTAAAGGGCCTGGAATCTTTCCACTTCTTATACGCCCATGCGGTTTCGACTCCGAATGGCGGCTTAATCAGCAGCAGCGGAAAATCCACCTTCGTGGTATAAGGCTCCATCACTTCGCCGCGCCCCTTGCAGATCGCGGGTACGCTGCGAATGAAAAATGCGGTATCCGATCCGCCTTTTGCGGCGATATGTTCGAGATCCTTTATCGGGAGCTTTGTTTCCAGCAGATCATTGAGCAGAAGAATAACCGTGGCTGCATCGCTGCTTCCTCCACCGAGTCCCGCTCCGGCGGGAATGTGTTTCTCGATATGGATGCGGATATTGCGGCGGCGGCCGACAGCCTCAAAGAAATGCTCGGCGGCGCGCCATGCGAAATTCGAATCGCCGGTGGGCAGAGTCGCATCGCTACACGTCAGCGTGATTCCCTCCTGATCCGAAAGTTCGACGGTGACTTCGTCCTGAATGGAAATCGGCGCCATGAGCGTCTCGATTTCATGGAATCCATCGGGACGCTGGCCTAAAACTTTAAGAGAAAGATTGATCTTCGCGGGCGCGAACCGTTTCATGCGTTCGGATCGTGCGGAAATTAGAATGAACACGAAAGCAAAAATCATCGTTGCCCTGGATGTGGACTCCTCGCAGGAGGCCGAAAAGCTGCTGTCTGCCCTCGAAGGCGCTCCTGTATTATGCAAAGTCGGGCTGCAGCTCTATACTCGCGAAGGGGTCTCCCTTGTCAAAAAACTCAAAGAGCGCGGGCTGGGTGTGTTTCTCGATCTCAAGCTTCATGATATTCCGAATACCGTTCGTCATGCCGTAATGGCCATTCGCGATCTGGGGGTGGATATGGCGACCGTTCACGCCTCCGGTGGCCCCGAGATGCTGAAAGCCGCTCAGGATGGCGCAGGAAGCGACCTGCTGCTTCTGGCGGTCACCGTGCTCACGAGCAGCAATGAAGAAACTCTACGCGCTACCGGCGTGACGCGCGATGTCGCCTCGCAGGTTCTCGGGCTTGCGGGAATAACGGCGGATGCCGGAATCGGCGGCGTGGTGGCGAGTCCTCTGGAAATTACCGCGATCCGTAAGCAATACAGCGACCGGCTGAAAATTGTGACTCCCGGCGTGCGCCCGACCTGGGCGGATGCGAATGACCAGAAGCGGATTATGACGCCCGGCGAGGCCGTGAAGGCCGGCGCGGACTGGCTTGTGATCGGCCGCCCGATCTCTGCGGCTTCTGATCCCCGCGCGGCTTTGCAGAAGATCCTCGACGAGATTTCTTAACGGAGGGTTTCTTACCCTCCGCTTTCACGCGCATGAGCTGCGCGATCTCTTCCTTGGTAAGCATGCGGCCTTCGCCGGGCTTGATGCGCTCGGCTTTTAGCGGACCGATACGTGTGCGCGTAAGCCGCTTCACCTCGTAGCCGAGGCGGTAAAACATTTTACGAATCTGGCGGTTGATGCCCTGCCGGAGAATGATTTTTAATTTCGTGGGCCCGATCAGGAATGCGGATTCCATTTTTCCCCAGCCGCCTTCGATGTTAAATCCGCGCACGAGCTTCGCGACGAGTTTTTCCTCAAATGCCTTGTCGAGCACGACCTCGTATTCCTTATCCATCTGGTGGGAGGGATGCGTCATCGCCAGCGTGAGTTCGCCATCGTTTGTGAGGAGAATCAGCCCTGCGCTGTCTTTATCGAGCCGTCCCACATGCGCGAGATCGTGAAATTGAATGGGCACGAGACTGTAGATCGTGCGGTCCGCATTGGGATCGCTGCGCGTGCAGACGAATCCGGTGGGCTTGTTGAGAAGGATGTAGGTCAGCGGCTTGGTATGGACTACCTTGCCGCGAACGCGCACTTCATCGTTCTCGCTGACTTCAGTGGCGAGATTGGTGCAGAGATGTCCGCTGACGGTGACTTCACCGGCGAGTACAAGATCTTCACAGGATCGGCGGGATCCCAGGCCTGCGGATGCCAGAAAACGGTTCAGCCGCATGGCGAAAAGAAAAACAGACGGCTATTCTTCAGGCTTGGTCTTGGGTAAACCGATTACCGGGTTACCAGCCTTGAATTGCCCGCGTTTTTTCATCAGCTCCACACGCTCAAAGCGCTTGAGCACATTACGCTTGGCCGTAATCGACCCTTTACCCTTTAAACTGCGGTGTTGACTCATAAGGGGGAGGAAACTGCACTTGCCACCGCTTAAAATCAACCCTTTTCTCCACTATTCGGGCTTTCACTGGCATTTTGGGCCATTTTGGCAGCTCATCGGCCCTTACCTATCCTTTTCAGAGAGAAACCATTTACACCGCCGCCGACACAAAATAATCTATCGGCCATGAGTGACTACGATTGGACCCAAAGATTTCTGGAACTTCACCAGGAGGCCTCTGAACGCTATCAGGACGGCGCAAAAACCCCGAGCAGCGTACTGAAGGCTGATGAAATCGAATGGCTGGCGGAGATGGGCTGCTCGGCGCAGGAGTTTTTCGACTTCATTGAGGATTTCTGTCGCGGGGAGGAACCGGATGCCGGTACCGCGCTGCTTGTCGCCGCAAAACGCCGCGACTATTTTCTCTCCGTGCAGAAGGGCCGCCCGGAACCGGAGCTTCCCTCCTCCACCCTGCCGCCGAAAACCGAGGAAGTAAAAGACATCCCATGGCTTCCGCGCCTCATCGAAAAAGCGAAACGTAAACTCCGCGGCCAGATGGATGACGACCTCATGTACGGCTGCGGCGGTGATCGCAATTTCTTCCAGAAGTATGAAATGCATCCTGCCGATTTTCTGAAACTCGTCGAGGATTCCAAAGGCAAGGACGCCGAAGTCGTGGCCTTCATTGTAAAACGCGGCAAAGATTTAAACGTTTGATCATGATGAAATACGGATTCCTGTTTTTATTCACAGCCCTGGCACTCTGCACCGCGACAGCCGCCGTGAAAGATACCACCCCGGCAAGATACGCCAAAGTTACCACCTTCCAAAAAGACCAGG
>JBDSIH010000096.1:0-11347 GCA_039918055.1 Chthoniobacterales bacterium | reverse complement strand
GTTTGCCGCATTCGGAAACCTCCTCGCCTATCGCGCGCTTTCGCGAGAGGACCTGCATAGCGCATGGGTTCTGCTGCTGCGTATTTACCAGGATCGGCGCGCGGATGTCTTTACCCTCACCCAGGTTGAGCCCGATGCGCGGCGTCTAAACGCACTGCTCCTTGCGCTGCAATTCGGCGGCTTCATTGATCTGCACCATGGACAGGAAAGCTGGTTCTATGTCGTGAGAAGCGATCAAAATATTGAACTTAATACGATGATCCGCGAAAGTTCCAAATCTGCACCGGAAAAAATTTCCGATAGACCCGATTTGTAAAAAATGGAAAGCCGCATCAACACAACCACGCAAAGCAGCCTCTTGCTGCTTTTAAGTCTGGCCGCGGGCTGTGTGGACGCGCTTGCCTTTCTGCACACCGGCGTTTTCCCCGCGAACATGACCGGCAATTCCGTGGTGTTGGCACTTGGTATGCTTCATGTGGGCGGCGGCGGCGCATTGCTTGCGGCCCTCGCTTTGTTGGGATTTTGTGGAGGCAGTGTAATCGGCGCGTTGATAGCTTATTCCTCAAAGCAGGGCGCATGGACGCCACGCGTTAGCCTCGGCCTTTTCTGCGCAGGAATACTGGTGCTGAGCTGTAGTATTTCTCTTTGGTTTTCCGCCACCGCTTTTCTGCCCTATCTTATCGTTGCTGTCGCCGTCGCTATGGGAATTCAGGGCGCGGCCGTGTTGCAACTCGGTGTATCCGGAGTGCCTACGACGGTGGTCACCGGAGCGCTGACCGCAGGCATCGCGCGACTGGCGGGTAAAGTGTGTCACCCGCATCAGCCGCATCAAAATTACTGGCTGCCGTTACTCAGCTGGATTTCGTATTTTTTTGGCGCATTGCTTGGAGGCTTTCAGCCTCTCTTCCACACCGGTATTCCCGTCGCGTTGCCGGGAATTCTTCTCATCGTCGTCGCGATCATCGCGGAATGTTCTGCGAGACGAATCAAGCCGTAGACTTTATCCCGCAACGTCTACGGCCGTAGTTTTTCCCGCATTCATTTGTCTGTGCTGGTAAATGCTGAAGGCGACGAAGGCGAGATCGAGGCCGACGAAGGTTCCTACGGTTGAGAATCCACCACTGCCGAAGCCGTAGCTGTGCAGGCCGACGCCGAGGACAAAATTCACACCGTACCATGCCATCATCACACTGAGGAAGCAGACCACCGAACCTACAGCTAATCCGAACCCGCTCCAGCTTCCTGCAATACGGCCATGCAGAACGAAGAGATATGTCAGCAATGCGATGAGTGCCCAGGTTTCCTTGGGGTCCCAATCCCAGAAGCGGCCCCAGGAATAATTTGCCCACACGCCGCCGAGGATCGTGCCTGTTGCCAGGAGCAGCACGCCGACCTGCAAGGTGCGGTAAATATAATTGTAAAGCGATGCAGGTGGTTTCCTTTTAAACGCAACCATGCCAAGCGCGATGTGGCCGACACCCATCGCGAGTAGAAAGGCCGCGTAGCTAAGGGTAATTGTCAATACATGCGTGGTGAGCCAGAAATTATCCCGCAGCACGGGAACGAGCGGATTGATAGCTTTGTTAAGAATCAGCGGTTGTGTATCGGCAAGGATCAGGGCGATAACGGCGACAGGAGCCGCGCCGAGGAAGAAATAGCGCCCGCGATAAATCGCTTCAAAAACCAGCGCAAAGAAAATGGCCCCGCAGGCGACCCAGATCACGGATTCATACATGTTTGTGACGGGGGGGCGCCCTCCAACAATGATGCGGCAGGCAAAGCCGTAGACCTGAAAAGCAAATCCCATCAGGATGAAAATCCACCCGGCAAGATATCCCTGTTTGCGTCCGCGCATGGAAGTGAGGCCGAGTGTAATTGCCGCTGCCGCATAGCAGATCCATGCCCAGCGGAAAGGATGCGTGCGCTGATAGGCGAGCTCAGTATTTAATTTCTGATCGGAAGGAAAGAATTCCGGATGAATAGTGTGCAGCGATTTTATTAATGCTTCAGCCTGTGTATTGAACGCAGTCTGATCTCCCGCCTGCAGCGCATTTTGCAGGGCTACCGTGGTCGCATTCAGTTGGTCGGCAGACTGCGCAGATACAAATTCAGGAATCGTGCTCCAGGGGCCGTCGGATTTTTCCGGATTTGGGACGACGCGGAAGAGGCTGCCCTTTGTCAGCGCTTCAAACTGCGCCATGCGCATACCGACATCGCTGGCTTCCTTGGGCAGACCTTTCAGCTTTGAGCGTGAATCCTGCCGCTTGAGTGTGGTCGCTTCATTCAGCAATTCGCGGAATCGGGTGTTGGATGCGAGCTGTTCGTAGGTAAACCATTTCTGCGGCTGTGACAGGCCAAGCTCCTTCTTGAGCTGGAGATTGTTAATGAGGATGAGCGGCTTTGCAGCCCAGCCTTCCGGCCTAAGCCAGATGGTAGTAACAAGCGCTGGCGCTTTCCATTTTACGTCATCAATCGTAAGCGCGGTTTTTCCGCTGACGCTTTGCAGAGCTTCCTCCGCAAAAACGAGATACGGCTTTTTACGCCCACCTTCCTGCACGACCATTTTATCAAGTGCAGTGAAGTCCGTCACCGCCGCAAAAAGCGGACTAGTGGCGATGCAGAGAAAAAAGAAAGCGAAGCGTTTAATAAAGATCATGATTTTCCTGGTTTCCAATAGAACATGAGAGCAATGCCGGCACAAATACAGAGGGACCCAACCCACTTCAGCAGCCAGCCGGGATCGTAAAGAACCTGCAGCGTTGTTTCTCCGAGATCCTGGGGGTTCCATTCCGCCTGGCTGAATTTATAATTAATACCGGTGAGATTATTCTGCAAATGCCCGGGGAAGCTTGCGGGGTGATTCATACGCGTGGTTTCCACTTTTGTTTCACCGGTCTTTGCGTCTTTGAATTCCACCGTGGCGATAAAGTTCGCCGGGGTTTCCGTTCCCTCATCGCGCGGCACTTCAAAATTCAGGAGACCAATGGTGAAGGGGATGGGGCGTGTTTGTAGACCGTAGCCGAAATTCACGAGTTCATCTCCGAGCGTAAGGGAAAAGAGGCCGCCGGAATCTGACCACTGCGCCGGGCTTTTCTGATGATCCGGCGCGAGCAGATACGCACGAAATCCCGGCACGCCTTCCTTTTCACCGATGGGAATCATTTTCCCCGGTTCGACTACTTCGGTCAGATTCGCATGCGGAAGAACCTGTTCAATAGTCGCCGACCAGTCCGCCCATCCGAGCTGGAACGAATCTCCCTGCGCAGCTTCTCCGCGTGCGTAAACAGAACCGCCGCGCGAAATCTGATAGCCCACTTTTCCATTTGGCAGCGCGGCAATGGTTAACTGCGGCTTGTTCGATTCGCCGGGGGTTGCGGTTGTTGCCGATATTTCTACGAGGATTGCGGGATTGTTCGGCTTGTCGGTCGCCGTAGCTGGCTTGCCGCCCCGCATGACAAAGTCCGCCCAGTACTGCCGAATGCGCACGGAAGTGCTTCCTGTAACGATTGGCTGATCCATCGCTTCCTCGCGGATATACGTCGCGGCAGTTCCATCTTCTCCGACAACGGTCACCTGTTTTCCATCCTTGCTGAGAATAACTTTTACCGCAGAGCCCTTGCCATCCGAGTGGGTCACCGGTGCGAATTTCGCAAACACCATTTGCGTTTCGAGTGGTTTCGCCACTGCTTCTTTTGGCAGGGCCTGAACAATGGCAATTTTAGCAAGGCTGAAGAAATCCTGTTCGCGAGCGCTTTCAGGTTGCAGCAGAAAAGGAAGCAGCACGGTTTGCCCTACCATGGTGCTTTGCAGTTTCAGCAGCACGCCCGCACTGCCGGAAGATGCCTCTACCAGGCGCTGCAGGCGCTGCATGTTATTATTAAAGGCATCAATTACGAGATGCAGTGAACTCCCGGGAATCGGCAGCACGCGGGGGTGCGCTTCCGTGGGAGTTGGCGTTTCCGCATCGAACGGCAGTATATATAATGCACCGTCTTTTGGACTTTGCACCTGTAGCACGCTCTGGTTGGTGACGATGCGGCTTAGCGGTGGCTTGTCTTTATGCAGGGTGACATTTCCCTCAAAACCGAATTTCTGCCCCACCATGGCGCCAATGAGAAGCGTGATGATCCCGTAGTGGGTCACAATAAATCCCGCATGTTTTTTCTGCCATGGCCAGCGACTTAAAGTAACGGCGAAAAGATTGACGCAGAGAACACCGAGCCAAACCATGAACCACGGGGCCTTGTAGATATATTCCCGCGCCACCTTGGTGCTGAAGCCGGATTCGTAAAAAGTTGCGACCGCACAGGCGATGGCAATTGTCGCCAGCAAAAGGAGGGCAAGTTTCAGTGAAGCGAGGATATGGATCAGTTTCCAGACAGCGGAAGTCTTCTGCCGCTGGGCAATCATCCGGCGCCGAAGCACTTCAGGGGATACGGCTTTTTGCGGAGGCTCAGTGACACTCATTGGTTATTCCTCGCGGCATAAAGACAGACAGGGATGGAGAAATAAAATCGCATTCCGGCGTTTCCCCAAAAACCCTATTCCAGCCGACGGTGCGGCTTCGACCTGACATGAAAAAGACATGACCCAGAACCTGAAAAGCTAGATTCCTCACGGCGATTTGCAACTCAACAATTATGCAATTATTAGAAAAACTTATAATAGAGGGATTTTCATTCCGCTTTCTCTTATAAAACCTTTTTCGGAAGCATAATACTGAATAGCTTCTGGCTATGCGAAGAAAGATTCTCTGGGGCGGGCTGATAGCGATTTTCCTGATTGTGGCGGGCGGGACGATTTTTCTCAACATCTGGATAGACAGGTACCTGCGTAGTGATGCCTTCCGTACCACCGTAGAAGAGAAAACCGGGTTTGCCCTGAAGCTGAAGGCCAGCTTTGAACCTTTTCGGTGGACTGGAATGTCCGTTTACTCGGATCGCTTCATCGGAGTGGCGGATGCCAGTAATATCTCCGCACAGCGCGTGCGTGCCGGCTTCAATCTCCGCGCTATTCTTACCGGCGCATGGCAGCTCAATGATCTCGATATCGGCCGCCTTGATACTGTTTTTGGCACCCCTACTCAAAATCCGGTTCCCGCGGCCAAGCCTGAATTTGTAATTCCGGTGAAAAAGCCCGCGGCATGGACAGCGTTTCTTCCCCAGCGTTTCGAAGTCGAGCGAGTGGTTGTAGGCGATGGAAATTTCAGCTGGGGATCTGGCGGGCTCGGTACGGGCGCTGTGCAGGGCACGGCCATTACCGCCACTCCCGGCAGCAATGGCTGGAACATCAATGCAAAAAACGGGAAGTTATTAATGAAGCAGTTTCCCGATCTCCTGATCGACAGCGCAAAGCTTCGCTCGCAACGCGGAACATTTTATATTTCCGACGCGCAAATGCGGACGGCGGATAATGGAGCGGTTCAGGCTTCCGGGGAACGGGACAGTGATGGCGCCCTGCAACTCAAGATTCAGTGGCAAAAAGTTTTGGTGCAATCTCTGCTACAGGACCCGTGGAATACTCACCTCACCGGACTTTTACAGGGAACGGCCAATCTACAAAGTCGTGCGGATGCGCCACCGATCATCGATGGGGATTTTACTCTGACGGAAGGATTACTGCAGGGAATTCCCCTGCAGGAAAAAATTGCAACATTCACGCGTGTGCCGGAATACCAGAGGCTGCCCATCCAGCAGTTGTCGGGAAATTATCATATTCAGGCGGGAAGCATTGCCTTTACGAATCTTGTGTTGGAGTCCAAAGGTCTTCTTCGGGTGGAGGGCACCTGCCTCATTCAAAAAGACGGATCGCTGGGAGGTACGCTCCGGGTTGGCGTGACGTCGCAGAGCCTGCAGTGGTTGCCGGGTTCCCAGGCGCGCGTTTTCACAGTTTCAAAAAACGGGTACTTATGGACCGATGTGCAGCTTAGCGGAACGATCCAGAACCCCCGCGAAAATCTCTCTGCCCGGTTACTCACCGCTGCCACCGGTGAGATCATAGATACGGGAATCAATGCCGGAAAATCCCTGCTTCAAAGTCCCTCAAATGCAGAAGATACCATTAAGAAGGCGCAGGGAATTCTGAAGCAACTGGTTCCACTGCCATAGCGTGGATTGATTAGCGGCGCTGTTCTAAAACCTGAAAGGCCTCACCAGGACCTGGCTGCTGAAGCAGGTAAGCGAGGGCAGGATCATTCTCCGGTTTATCCAGGGCAAGGAACTGTTGTATAAAGTCACGCTGGGTTTGAAGTTTTACAGTCTGCAGATTCATTGCTTCTCCCCATCGCTGAAGAAGAGAAAAATTTACGTCCGCAGTAATATCCTGTTTTCCAAAACGGAGATATAGCTCTTGGCCTTCGAAACGCTGGTGATGAAAATAAGCGCGGAGTGTACCTGTGGGCCGGCGATGATAAAGCCGGGGAAAGGTATCGCCATAATCAATGGTCAGCATATTTCCGGAATGCCAGCCCGGCAGCCAAGCGGCCAGCCACTGCTGATAGCGCAGTGGTAATTCAATGCGCTGACTTTCCGGAAAGGCATATTCCAATTCCGAAAATTTTTCTTCTGGCGGCACCGGAAGACTCGTTTCGATGACTATGCCGTCGCGCAATTCCAGCGCAAGCTCCCGCCAGGCATTATCCGCCTTAACAAAAACGCGACAGGGAAATGCATCCACCAGTTCGTTGGAAAAAATATGAGCATTTCCATTACACGCCGTTAGCGCACTGCGCATGTCCTCATGCCAGGTCACGCGATTGGACTTCAGCAGTTTCTGCTGCTGCAGTTTCAGCGGGCCGGATACTTCCACGATGTGATAATTCAGGCGAATGCCGGCGAGCCATCCGAAATTCGAGAGGACGGATTTTGCAAGCGCACCCGTTCCTGCTCCGACTTCAATGACATTCAGGATAGCAAAAACAGAAGGGCGAAGAGATTGCAGCCAGGCGGCAATGGCCTCGCCAAGAACCGGGTGCAGTGTAGAAGAGGTTGAAAAATCCCCTCGCACGCCGACGGTACGGATCCCTGCGGAGTAATAACCCATATCGGGATCGTAGAGCGCAGCGTCCATGAAACGCTCAAAGGAGACGGGGCCTGCAGAAAACAGTTTCGCGATTTTTACGGCAGCGGCTTCGCGGTCCATCAGGCTGGAAGATGGAGCGGAATGCGCCGGAGCAGTGAAAACACGAGAGAGCAGAAGTCCATGGTGTTTTGAAGAAACTCGGAGCCGAAGTCGCTCCACTTCACGGTTGGCGAGGCGAGCATGAACAGCATAGTCAGCACGATGATATTCATGATGTAGATGAGCACCATGGAGAAAAAGGTGCCCCCATAGGCGAGATCCGTCTGCCCTTTAGGAATCATAATCATCGTAAAGGTCAGATGAAATGCCCAGCCCGCGCCGATGAGAGCATACAGCGCCTGCCGGTAATCAGAGAGATCATAAATAACGGAAGCCCAACCCCAAAGCACGACGGCCAGAATGCTATAAATCGGAATGAAATATGGCGACAGGGCGATCCATGTATTGACGCGATTGGTTTCAATATGGCCACCTTCCGAGGTGACTTTGAATTTACTGACTTTTCCGCCCATGACCCATACGACCATTGCGTGTGTCAGCTCATGGCCGAACACATAAATCCACATCGGTCGCGGAAGGCCGATAAAGGCGCCAATCCAAAGAATGCAGCCAAGTGCGAAGAACCAGCATTCCTCAGTCAGCCAGAAATGATCGCGCAGCGTTGCGCGCATGAAGACGGAGAAAAATGTCTGGGAAAGAATCCACGCGAGCGGCAGCAGAAATACGCCGACGATAAATTTCACCCAGCGCTTGGGAACATGCGTTGGAAGAACCGTCGCACGCGCCACCGCAGTGGTATTCAGCTGTTTTTTTGAGCGGCGTGGTTTCGCCACGGGGGGTGTTTAGTGGATTACGAGCGGCCCATGTATGCGCCGTTACGCGTATCGATTTTGATGGTTTCGCCTTCTTTGATGAAAAGGGGAACGTTCACAATTTTTCCGGTTTCGAGTGTGGCCGGTTTCTGCACATTGTTTGCAGAGTCGCCACGGATGCCGTCAGCGGATTCGGTGACCTTCAGGTTCACGGAAGCGGGCAGGTCGATCTGCGCAGGCTTTCCTTCGATATACAGCACTTCCACTTTCAGGTTTTCGATAAGGTAATCTTTCGAATCCGCGATAAGTTCAGGCGGCAGCGTAATGGTCTCAAACGTCGTGGCATCCATGAAGTGGTATCCTTCATGATCCTTGTAGCTGAATTCCAGCTCCTGGCGGTTAACATCCACAAGTTCCACCTTCTCCGTAGAGGAGTAGCGAATGTCGGCAGTCTTGCCGGTAGCAATATAGCGGATCAATACCTGAACAAACGCGCGCAGATTTCCCGGCGTGCGATGTTGGACTTCGAGTACCATGGCCGGATTGCTGTTATAGCGGATCGCCATTCCTTTTCTTAGATCATTTGCTGCTGCCATATAATTATAATTGTGAAATCAGTTATCAGATAATTTTCAAACGTGAGAGATCCTGAGAGTCAATCACCCCGATTGGTCGATGATCATCATCTACTACGACGAGATCGTCAATGCGATGTGTCTCCAGAACATGGAGGGCTTCCGCCGCCAGCTTCTCGCCGGAAATGACGATCGGATCCACGGTCATGAATTCGCTCACCTTGTGGGAGCCGATATCCGGCACATCCGGAAAATAGCGCGCAAAATCCCCATGGGTGAAGACGCCTGCAAGACGCCCGTCAGGTTTGGTGACCACGGCTGCTCCGGCGCGATGCTTTGTCATGGCTTGCACGGCTTCCAGCACCGGGGAATCCGAAGTCACTACGGCAATCTGATCCGCACCCCGCATAATTTGCTTCACCCTTAAAAGAAGACTGCGACCCAGGCTTCCGCCGGGGTGAAACTTTGCAAAGTCATCCTTATCAAATCCCCGTGTTTCCAGCAGGACCATCGCAAGGGCATCGCCAAGCGCCAGCATGCAGGTTGTGCTGGAGGTTGGCGCGAGATTCAGGGGGCAGGCTTCCTGTGTCACCTTCACGGTAATATGCACATTTCCCGTCTTGGCCATTGTGGAATCGGCATCGCCAGTGACGGTGATGATTTTCACATCAAAGCGCATGAGGGCCGGGAGAACATTGATGATTTCATCCGTCTCGCCGCTGTAGCTTAAGACCAGAATGACATCCCCGTCGGAGATCACGCCGAGATCGCCGTGCAGCGCGTTCAGGGAGTTCAAAACAACTGCAGGTGATCCCGTGCTGGTCAGTGTGGCGGCAATCTTCTCGCCGATATGGCCGGATTTACCGACGCCGAGAATAACAATTTTGCCCCGGTTTTCGACGGCATTGCGGATAAGGTCTACAGCGTGGATGAAATTATCATCCAGACTGGCGGCGACATTACGGAGTTCGTCGATTTCGATCTCAAACACCCGCCTTGCTTTTTCGAGGTAATTCATTCGGCGTAAAAAGGCACTTAAACAAAAAACAGGCCTTAGCGCAAACTGCGCTTTCCCTGAGAAGCCCTTTATGATAGATATTTAATAGATATGAGGCTGATTTTTACAGGTATCCTCGCGATTTTTCTGACCGCTTCGGCCCTTCAGGCCCAGCAGCCACTTCCTCCCGCACAGACGCAAACCGGCGAATTTGTCGCCCCGAAGTCAAAACCACGGGATATTAACGAAACGGTCATCGTAAAGCCTCCGGTAACGATGGAAGGCATTGTCGCCCAGATTTTTCGCTCTCCCGCTCCGCTTCAGATGATTAATCCCCTCGCGCCTAAAAAATACGGTTCCGGAGATCAAAATCTTTCGGTCGATCCCTATACCGGCAACCCCGAGGGATTCATTCTTTTCGGAATCCGCTGGTAACGGAAAATTTCCTGTCATCCCGGGGTAGCCTTTCTAAAAATATAGCTTCCGGATGAGTTCCAGCCCCCGCATCGCGTTTTTTTGCTCTACCTTTCTCGAACCTGAGATGTGGCATATTTACCGGCAGGTAGAGGCCCTTAAGAGCAGCAAGCCGCTGGTTCTTTGCCAGAAGAGAAAAAATGCGGAGACTTTTCCTTTTGGGGATATCGATGTCATCCCTCGCGGCAACTTCCGCTTTTTAGGGCGTTTTTTTGAGGGGCTTACCGGCGAGCCATGGCAGATTGGTTCCGGCGAAGTAAAAAGCATACTCGATATTTTAGAAAATAAGCAGGCGCAGGTGCTGCATGTCTTTTTCGGAAATGTCGCCATTCATCTTTTGCCGCTTTTGAGAAAATGCCCGATTCCCATCGTTGTTTCTTTTCACGGAGCGGATGTGGCAGGAGGAAGAATGACTTCCGGCATGCGCGAAGCTCTGACCGAAGTGTTCAGCCTTGCCGAACGCGTGGGTTGTCGCTCCGAAGCCTTGCAGCGCGATCTTGAGGCGCTCGGATGTCCTTCAAACAAAATTCGCATTATCCGCACGGTTATTCCGCAACCCGCCTGTGAGTTTCCGCGGTTTCCTGAAAATGGAGGCTGGCGAATTGTTCAGGCCTGCCGCCTTATTGAGAAGAAAGGGGTCGATGCCACTTTGTGGGCATTTGCGAAATTGCTGAATACACATCCGAATGCCGAACTTACCATCGCAGGGGATGGGCCCGAAAAAGTGCGCCTCCATCAACTTGCTACAGACCTCGGCATTGCTTCAAAAGTGAAGTGGCCGGGCTTTCTCTCCCAGGCCGACCTTCAGGAAATCCTGAACAAAGCACATTTGTTTATTCATCCCAGCAAAACTACCAGCGACGGGGATCGGGAGGGCATCCCCAATGCCATGCTCGAAGCGATGGCGGCGGGAGTTCCTGTCATTGCGACCCGGCACGGAGGAATTCCTGAGGCCGTGACAGACGGCTGCGAAGGGCTTTTGGTTCCCGAGGGCGATAATGCCCAGCTGGGAACTGCGCTGGAAAGCATCACTTCGGATCTCTCCCGCTACGCCGAAATGTCCCGCGCTGCCTATGAGCGCATCCATCGCGATTTTTCCACAGAAGCCCAAACCACGAATCTTGAAAAAATCTACAGCGAGCTGGTGCCTTAATTCCTTTAGACGATAAAGCAGCCGGCTTTATTTTTTCTTCGCGGCGGGAACCACGACTACCGGGCAGGTGGCGTCCCGAAGGATTCCGGTAACGACGCTGCCGGTAAAAAGATGGTAAAGGGCGCCATGGCCGTGAGAGCCTACTACGATGTAATCCACCTTGTGGTTATTGATGGTATCCAGAATCTCATCGACCGGCAGGCCCAGCGAAACGGCGGAAGTCACTTCCACTTCCTTAATTCCGGCGACAATTTTA
>JBDSIH010000095.1:0-5542 GCA_039918055.1 Chthoniobacterales bacterium | reverse complement strand
GTCGAACTGCGTTCGAACCTCTCCCCAGACGGCGTATTTTTACCCGACAGGGTAAAAATATGGCGGATGGGGAGAGATTCGAACTCTCGGTGCCTTTTGGGCACACACACTTTCCAGGCGTGCGCATTAGACCACTCTGCCACCCATCCTTTGGAAAAACGGAAACTAGCGACTCTATGTCGTCCTGACAAGAGGGATGCTCAAGCTTTGGCCAAACCGAAGGCTTCGTGGGCCAGGTTTGCCGCTTCGTGGAGCTTACTTTCCTCGATAATGACTGCAATTTTGATCTCGGACGTCGAAATCATCTGAATATTGATGCCTCCCTTGCTGAGCGCTTCGAAAAGGATGGCGGCGACTCCGGAATGGGAGCGCATGCCGATGCCGACGACGCTGAGCTTACCGATGCCGCTGGTCTTCACAATCTTGCCGGCGCCGATTTCCTTGATGACTTTCTCCAGATCGTCGCCGATTTTTTCGAGTTCGTCGTTGCTGATGGTAAAGGAAATATCCGTCGCCTTGCTGGTGGAGGGATTTTGCACGATGACATCGATAAGGATGTGCTTCTCGGCGAGCGTGCCGAAAATGCGCGATGCGGTGCCGGGGCGGTCGGGCACGTCGGTGATGGTGACTTTGGCCTGATTGCCTTCCACGCTGATGCCGCGCACGACGACGTTTTCAAGTCCGGGTGTTTCTTCTTTCACGATGGTTCCTCGATTGTTGTTAAAACTGCTCCGCACTTCAAAGGGAACTTTGAATTTTTTTGCGAATTCCACAGACCGCGACTGCATGACCTTTGAGCCGCTGCTGGCCATTTCCATGAGCTCGTCGTAGTAAATCATATCCAGCTTGCGCGCCGTGGGCACGATGCGCGGATCGCAGGTAAAGATGCCGTCGACGTCGGTATAAATCTCGCAATTATCGGCCTTGATGCCGGAGGCGATGGCGATGGCGGTAAGGTCCGAGCCGCCGCGCCCTAAAGTGGTAATGTGCCCGTGCGCAGTCTGTCCCTGGAATCCGGCGACGATGACGATCTCGCCGTCGTCGAGATGCTTGCGGATCTCCTTTGGTGTGATATTCGCGATCTTCGCCTTGGTGTGGATGCCATCGGTGATGATGCCTGCCTGCGCGCCGGTGAGTGAAGTCGCCTTGCCGCCCATTGCGTGAATGGCCATGGCGGTTAGCGCAATCGTGGTCTGCTCGCCGGTGGAAAGAAGGACGTCCATTTCGCGGTCGTCCGGACTGCCGGAAACGGCCTTCGCGAGGTTGATGAGCGAATCAGTGACGCCCGACATGGCCGAGACGACGGCAACAACGGAGTTCCCGGCCTTCTGGGTTTCCAGAATCTTCCGGGCTACATTCTTGATCCTTTCGGGATCGCCTACAGAGGTTCCTCCGTATTTCTGGACAATGAGCGCCATCGTTTACTTCTAAAATTTGGTATTCCGTGAAAAGACCCGGTTCAGGCCATCCCTCGGACGTGCGATAGAAAACGGAAATGGCGGCCCCGACAAGGATTTTTACCCTTAAGCGGTAGGGAGGGTTGATTCGCTGCTCACCCTTAGGGGCAGTCTTCGACTGTCTGATTCGTTTCACTCAGCTGTCCCCTACCATTAACCGATTACGCGCATGCCTGCAGGAAGAGAGGCTGAAATCTTAATCGGGATAAATGTCTCTTGATCCAGATAAGGCTCGAGTCTAGTATTACAACCGCTGAACATACGTGGAAAATGACACTAGCAATCAAGCCTGGGATTACCCTTTACGTGCCGACAAATCGGGAGACAGCCGAGAAGCGGAAGCAATTCTCTGGCGCCCGTGGCCGTGTGCACAGTGTTCTCAAGATGCAACCCCGCTCGATTTCCTTCGCCGTTGCCAAGAAGCAGGTGGAGAGTATCCAACGGGCGAGTGGAACAACTTCATAGACGAAATTCGGCCCATTGAGCGGGCGCGATTAGCGAAATGGGTAGAGAAGTGCCCGCATACCCTCGAAAAGAAAATCGAGTTTCCTAAACTCGCCCAAGGCTCTGAACACGTTGTCTTTTTAGATGAAAGCAAAGCAGACGTCATAAAAGTCACGCTGCCAAATTGTTTCGGGGACTTCTATTACTTGCAGGATGGCAAGGTTGTACAAGCAGAATGTAGTCCCCTGATGTATCTGGACCGCCTTCGGGGCTGGCGCTCTGTACTTGGAAATGCCCCTTCTGCAGTTGGCGTAACCCGGGAAGGGCGAATTGTATCCACTCAAAAATTTGTGCAGGGTGTCGCCGCAACAATGAGCGAGGTAAATGCTTACTTACGCTCGGAAGGATTTCAGGCCGTAAGTGAATCCTGCTTTCTTTGGAAAACGAAAGATTCAAAAAATAATCAGGAAATCTGGTTAGGCGATGCCCGGGATGAAAACTTTGTCAAAAGTGAAGGGCATATCGTGCCTATCGATATCCGGGTATGGTGGATGGAAACTTCCCTCTAGGCCGCTGCGATTTTACTCCCTACAGCCCCAGCACGCTACGGACGGCTTCTGACGTCGCTTCGCTTTCCAGCGTTTCGCGGTTTTTGAGGATCGGGGTCTCGGTATCCTTCAGGCCGTGACCGGTGACGGTGCAGACGATTTTCATGCCTTTTTTCAGGTTGAACAGGGGACCCTTGCCTTCGCCGGCATCAGCGATGGACTTCATCAGGCCTGCCACACTGGCTGCGCTGGCGGGTTCCACAAAGACGCCTTCGTTCTCCGCGAGCCAGCGTTGACCGTTCAGGATTTCATCATCGGTGACTACGCCCATGGCGCCGTTCGATAGCGTGACGGCTGCCGTGGCGCCCTTCCAGCTGGCGGGGTTGCCGATCCGGATCGCCGTGGCGATGGTTTCGGGTTTCTCAATAATGCGGTCGTAAAAAATCGGAGCCGAACCTTCCGCCTGGTAGCCGACCATGCGCGGCTTCTGCGTGGAGCGGCCGCAAAGACGAAATTCCTCATAGCCCTTCCAATACGCGGTGATATTCCCGGCATTTCCGACAGGCAGGAAATGAAAGTCCGGCGCGTCTTCGAGTTCATCGATCACTTCAAAGGCCGCGGTCTTCTGTCCCTCGATGCGGTAGGGGTTGATGGAATTGACGACATCAAATTTATTCATCTGGCCGAGCTCGCGGACGATGCGCAGGGCGTCGTCGAAGCTGCCATTGATCGCGACGACTTTCGCGCCACACGCGAATGCCTGCATCAGTTTTCCAAACGCAATCTTTCCCGCAGGCAGAACGACGATGCACGGAAGCCCTGCACGCGCCGCATAGGCCGCCGCAGAGGCCGAGGTATTTCCCGTCGATGCACAAATGACCGCTTCCGCGCCGCGCTCGACAGCCTTCGACATCGCAAGCGTCATGCCGCGATCCTTGAACGAACCCGTGGGATTCAATCCTTCGTATTTGAGATAAACTTCCGCGTCGCTGCCGACGAGCGCGCTGAGGCGCGGCGAGTGGATGAGCGGTGTGGCGCCTTCATTCAGCGAAATAATGGGCGTGGTATCCGCCACGGGAAGATGGGCGAGATAACGGCGGATGATGCCGCGATCATTGAGAAACTTCTTCATAAACTATTTGAATGTCTCGACGTTCAGGAGCGTGGGTTCCTGCTTGATGCAGTCCATCTTCGCGATTTCCGCGACGGCGGCGCGCACCGCACCGAACTTCGCGTCGTGAATGATCAGCACCAGCGGCACCGGGCCGTCTTCGTGCCACTCGGGCTGGATCACCGAGGAAATGCCGATCTGACTCGTCCCGAGAACATTCGAAACACGCGCGAGAACGCCGGGCGTATCATCCACCGAGAGGCGCAGGTAGTATTCCGAAATGGCGTCGTCCGCAGGAATGCAGTGCCCGTAAAGATTGTGCGAAGTAAATCCGTAACAACGCTGCGAGGACTCCAGCGCCGCAGAAGCCGCTTCGGAAAGATCGCCGATGACCGAACTGGATGTCGGGTCCTGCCCCGCGCCGCGCCCGTAGAATAAGGTTTCGCCCACGACATCGCCCTTCACCGCCACGGCATTGAAGACGCCGCTCACCGAAGCGAGCACGTGCGATTTGGGAATCAGCGTCGGCACCACACGCACTTCGATATTCTGCTGCGGGTCGGATTTGATCGTCGCGAGAAGTTTGATTTTGTAGCCGAGGCTGTCCGCGAACCGGATATCTGCCCCGGTGATTTTATCCACGCCTTCCACGCGAATACCCGCGCTATCCACCCAGAACCCGTAGGCCAGCGAGGCGAGAATGATCGTCTTATGCGCGGCGTCCCAGCCATTCACGTCGAGCGTGGGGTCGGCTTCGGCGTAGCCCAGCTTCTGCGCTTCGGCGAGCGCGTCGGCAAAATCCGCGCCGGTCTCCGTCATCCGCGTAAGGATGTAATTGCTCGTTCCATTGATGATCCCGTGGATGCTTTCAAAGTGATTACCGACAAATGCCTCGCGCACGGACTTGATGATCGGGATGCCGCCCGCCACAGCCGCTTCGTAAAAAATGGGAACCTTGTGTTCGCGCGCGAGTTCAAAAATTTCGCGTCCGTGTTCCGCGAGGAGCGCCTTGTTTCCGGTGACGATGATTTTCCCGGCCTTGATGGCCTTCTTTACAAACGCCAAAGGAATCTCGATGCCGCCCATGAGTTCCACGATCACCTGGATCTGCGGGTCTTCCAAAAGATCGTCGAGCCGGTCGGTGATAAGCGCGGCGGGAACGGCGACTCCGCGCGGCTTTTCCAGATCGCGGACGGCGATTTTGCGGATTTCGAATTCCACGCCGGTGCGCCGGGCCAGCAGTTCGCGGTGGCGGAGCAGGTTCTTATAAACGCCTGCGCCGACCGTGCCCAAACCCGCCATTCCGATCTGTAATTTCTGCATAACTGCGAGCCGGATAGCTCACCACTTCACCGCACGGGTGTAAAGCCGATTTGAGATTGCCGGAGACCCCGCCAGCTGCAAGCGTAGGGGCATGATTTTCCCTTTTGCGCGCGCCATGATTTGCATCGCATTTTTAAGCACTGGCCTCTCGGCCATTGCCGAAATCCACCTCACCGACGCACAGGCGCTCGCGATCGGAAAGCGAATCTGGAAAAACGAATGCGCAGGAACCGTCTCCGGCCTCACCTCGTGGAATTCCGGCGAGGCGTTTGCATCGCTCGGCATCGGCCACTTCATCTGGTATCCCGCAGGCAAGCCGGGGCCGTTTGAGGAGAGCTTTCCGAAGCTCGTCGTTTTTCTGAATGCGCACGGGCAGAAAATGCCATCGTGGACCGGCGGACATTGCCCGTGGTTTACGCGCGCAGAATTTCAGCGCGATGCCGACAGCCCGCGCATGAAGGAATTGCGCACCATTCTCGCAGGCAGCGTCGGCCTCCAGGCAAGATTCGCCGCGCAACGCCTCGAACAATCTCTGGATAAAATGCTCCACTCCGCACCCGCGCTCGAGCAACAGAAAATCCGCACGAATTTCAACCGCGTCGCCGCCGAGCCCATGGGACTTTACGCATTGATGGATTACGTGAATTTTAAAGGCGAAG
>JBDSIH010000094.1:0-8277 GCA_039918055.1 Chthoniobacterales bacterium | reverse complement strand
GTTGTAGTGGATGGTAAGACCGGATTGCTTGTGAATATCGAGCAAATGACGGAAAGTCCTTTTGAGGCACTGCACCCTATTAAGTTTTCAAAAGACCTGGCGGATAATATAAACAAATTAATGTCGGACGAACCGTTGCGTGCCTTGTTTGCAAAAGAGGGGCGGCGACGGGTAGAGGAATTTTTCAGTTGGGAGGCGATTTCCGGTAAGGTTCTCGATCTCTATAATCACCTGCTCGAGGAGCGCGAAACACATGTTCATTGATCAAATTCGAATTCAAGCCAAGGCCGGGGATGGCGGCTCGGGATGCGCCAGCTTCCGTCGGGAAAAATTTGTACCCATGGGTGGACCCGATGGCGGCGATGGAGGCAAGGGCGGAGACATTATTCTTCGTGCGGACTTCCAGACGGCGAGTCTTGTTTCGCTTTACTACGAACCTCTGATCAAGGCGAAACACGGAGCCAATGGCAAAGGCGCCAAGAAGCATGGCAAATCCGCGCCGGTAAAAGTTGTGACCGTTCCCGTGGGAACGTTGGTTTATCAAACCGATGCTCCAGGTCGGAACATGGAGAATTACGACGAGGAGGAAGTAGAGGCTCCCAAACAAAAGCGGAAAATCTCCGTTGAGGGACTCGAGCCCATTGCGGATCTGGCTTATCCCGGGCAGGAATTTCTTCTCAGCAAAGGCGGGAGTGGTGGCCGTGGAAACGTGCACTTCAAAAGCTCGCGCAACCGTGTGCCGACCCAGTTTACTTACGGCGATAAGGGGCAGGATGGCTGGTTTATTTTCGAATTACGCACCATGGCGGATGTTGGTCTGGTTGGTTATCCCAATGCGGGGAAATCCACCCTTCTTGGTTCCATTTCCGCCGCGCATCCCAAGGTTGCATCCTATCCGTTTACGACGCTGCATCCGATTGTGGGTGTTGTCGATCTTCCGGAGTATCGCCATATCGCCGTCGCGGATATTCCCGGGCTAATTGAAGGCGCACATAAGAATATCGGTCTGGGACACGAATTTCTCCGGCACATTGTGCGCTGTCCGTTTCTGCTTTTTGTAGTGGATACCGCAGGCAGTGAGGGGCGCAATCCCATTGAGGATTTGCAGCATCTTAGGCAGGAGCTGAAGCTTTATGATCCGCTGCTTGCCGATCGCCCATGGGCGATTGTCGCAAATAAGATGGATATGGAGGAATCCGCAGAAAATCTAAAGCATCTGAAACAGCGATTCAAAAAGGTTCCCATTATTCCCGCGTCCATGAAGGAAAAGCAGGGTGTTGAGGAGTTGCGCCAGTTATTTGACAAAATATTCGTCGATAAGAAGGCTGGACGCCTTGGTCAGGAGTCCCTGGAGTCGGAAGAGGCGAATATAAACTGACAAAACTCCGAAAAAAGCCGCCTGCAGCAGGGTTTATGAAATTGCCCCTTGCACACAGACCGTGTAGGGTGGAAAGACTTATCAGGGAAATGAATACACGGCACTCCATGTCCAAAGAGCTGACTTCCATTTATAAAAAAGTGGAGGACGGAGTGCGCATCTCTCCCGAAGATGCCATTACGCTCTATGCGAGTAATGACATTCACTCCATCGGCCGGATCGCGAATATTATCCGCCAGCGGAAGAACGGCAGTGTGTCGACCTATGTTTTCAATCGTTACGTCAATTACTCGAATATCTGCGTTCTTTCGTGTCAGTTTTGCGCATTTTCCGCCAAAAAGCGCGATGCGCATGCCTTTGCGATGGCAATACCGGAAATAACCGAAGCAGCACAGAAAGCGCTGGATCTGGGAATTACGGAAATCCACATGGTAGGGGGCCTTCATCCCACCTTAAAAAAGGAATGGTATCTTGAATTGATTCAAAGCCTGCGTGCGCTGGATGAAAATCTTGTGATCAAGGCTTTCACAGCTATTGAGATTCGCCACCTCGCCGAACGTATCTTCAAAAAATCCATTCGCGAAACACTTGAGATTTTACGCGATGCAGGTCTGGGAGCGCTTACTGGCGGCGGAGCGGAAATTTTCGATGATAAAATCCGCGATACCATCTGTCGTGGCAAGGAAAGCGGATCGGAGTGGCTTGAAGTGCACCGGATATGGCACGAGATGGGAATGCGCAGCACGTGTACTATGCTTTACGGCCATATTGAAACGCACGCGCAACGGGTGGAGCATATGCGGTTATTACGGGAGCTTCAGGATGAAACCTCTGGCTTTACAGGATTTATTCCCTTTGCATTTACACCCGAAACCACGGAGCTGGCGCACATCCTGCCATGCACAGCCATTGATCAGTTAAAGACTTTGGCCATCAGCCGCATCTTCCTTGATAACATTGATCACATCACCGCCTACTGGGTAAGCCTCGGACTTCCACTTGCACAGATCGCGCTTGCCTATGGGGTTGATGATCTTCATGGCACGATTATCGAAGAAAAAATATTTCACATGGCCGGAGCGAAAACTCCTCAACAGCAGACCATTGAAATGCTGGAAAACGCGATTACCGAAGCAGGCTTCGAGCCTTGCCAGCGCAATACTTATTACGAGCGGATAGCATCCACTTCCCGTAAAACGGAAGTCGTTGCCGCCTGACCTGCACAGCGCATGGGGGCAATACGGTGAGCATTCTGGATTCTCTTCACATTGGGGCGGTATCGTATCTCAATGCCAAGCCGTTGGTTTTCCATATTGGGGGAGATGTCGTATTCAAGCACCCGTCTCTGCTTTCGGCAGATTTTTCAGAAGGGAAACTCGATATCGCGCTGCTTCCGATTTTTTCCATTCTTGGACGCTCTGATGTCACTGTGGTGGATGGGATTTCCATTTCATCTCGTGGCTCTGTTTATAGCGTCATTCTCGCCCATCGTGGAAATGAACTATCCATCAAAAAAATCCATCTCGATCCGGCTTCGCGCACGTCCACACATTTGCTGCAGGTTATTTGCCGCCAGTTTCTGCGAATCGAGCCGGAATTTTCCAGTGATCCGGCGGATTGTGATGCACAGCTCCTGATCGGGGATCAGGCCATCCAGTTTCGCAAAGAGCATAAAGAGGGATGGCAGTTCATCGATCTTGGAGAAGAGTGGACGCAATATACCGGGCTACCTTTTGTCTATGCCGTTTGGGCGATTCAGACGAAGAACAGCGACACCGTAGCCATCGCAAATGCGCTTCGTGAGATTAAAGCGCAGGGAGTAAAGTCCATTCCTGAAATCATTGCAGCACTTCCCCAGGATCAGCGGAAATTTGCCAATGAATACCTGAACAGATTTATCCGCTACGGACTTGGGGAGCAGGAGAAGGAAGCTATCCGGCTCTTCACTAAATATCTGAAAGAGCAAAAATTTCTCGAGCAAGAAAGAGAACTTTCCTACGTTTAGTCTAGGCGATATTTCCGCAGACTTTTGTGGTGAGCGCAGAAAGCAGCGATTTCCTAAAAGGCGCCGTATCGACTAATTTGCTTCCAAGTTTAGGATGCATACAAAAAAAGCGAGCTACCTGATTGATCCAGATTCGTTTTGCATAAATAGCGGAATGCTCACGCCGATATTCCGAATCAGCCAGTTTCCAGTTTCCGGAATGACATCCCTTTGCGACTGCTGAGGCGGCTATTTCTCCACTGCGCATGGCGTAATAAATTCCTTCACCGGTAAATGGTTCCACCACGCGAGCTGCATCGCCAATAACGAAAAATTGGTCGATTTTTGAAATAATGGGCGCTCTCGTCAGCGGAACAATACTTCTCCAGATGGTATCAGCGGGCAGATTCAGTATTTCTTCCATCTGCTTACGCGCCGGGACAATATCCTGCGGTCTGGAAACGATGCAGAGATTTGCACTGTCTTCGGATAAATCCGCAAGTCCTGCATAACCATTAACCGTGAGAGACATTCGAATACGCCGATCCAGAGAAGGCGGACGCGGAATATGTGCCTGTATGGCTACACGATCAACAACGGTATTCGCCAGTAATCCCAGAAGTCGACACACCGTCGAGTTGCGTCCATCTGCGGCGATCAGGATTTTGGCCTGAAAGATTTCGCTTTCGGTTGTAATTTTCCAATCTCCCTCGATTTTCTTAACAACGCAGCCATCGCGAAATGTCACGCCCTGGGCGACCGCACATTCGACGAGGGATTGATCGAATTCACGGCGGCGAATAACAATTTCCGGAGTTTTGCTTTTAGCCAGAGGAATGATTACGGAACGTCCGGATATGCTGACGAATTCCACGATTTCAGGAGTTCGGGAGGGAAGGGCGCGAATGCGATCCTGCCATTCCAGACGGTTGAGTATATCCCATGCAGCGGGATTCACGCAGTCGCCGCAAACTTTATCCCGGGGAAATGAACTGCGATCCAGAAGAAGCGTCTTTAACCCCAGTTTTGCACAAAATGCGGCACAGATACTTCCGGCAGGGCCTGCGCCTACGATTGCCACATCCCACTGCATCAGATGAAGGCTTCGACGATTTCATCCGCCACGAGCAACCCTTTTCGGGTAAGCTGCCAACGTCCCGAGGCGGGTTGCATAAGGCCAAGATTCACATAGCCATCCACGATGCTGGAGTACGGCGCGAGCAATTCCTGCGGAATGCCACGATTCGTGCGCAGGGAGAATGCGATGCGCTCGGCCAAGCGTGTCTGATCGTTTAGTTCTTCTTCGAAATCCGCAACGGGAAGCTTTTCGTTAACGCGGCGGATATACTCTGCTGTATCGGAAATATTTTTCCACCGACGCGCACCGACGGTTGAAAAAGCGCTCGGACCGAGGCCCACGTAGTCATCGCCCTCCCAATAAGCGAGATTGTGTAGGCACTCTTTTCCGAGGCGCGAATAATTGGAAATTTCGTATTGCGCAAAATCGGATTCGGCGAGGATATCCCGCGTCATTTCAAACAAGTCGGCATCGAGTTCCTCATCGGGGCGGACCGCTCCACTTTGAAGGCGTTTCATAAAATCCGTATCTTCCTCATAAGTCAGGCAATAGGCTGAAATATGTTCAGGTCGCAGGGAAACGGTTGTGCGTAATGTTTCTTCCCAGGTTTCCCGTGTCTGTCCGGGAATGCCAAAAATAAAATCCAGATTGATATTCCGGACTCCCGCCTCGCGTAGAATTTCATAGGATCGCAATGCCTGCGCGCGATCATGAACACGTCCCAGAGCGACAAGGAGTTTTTCATCCCAGGACTGCACACCCATGCTGATGCGGTTTACGCCGTGCTTAAGCAGGAGCTCCGCCTTTTCAAGGGATACCGTGGCGGGATTCATTTCCAGCGTCCATTCCGTAACAGCGGAAAAATCAATCAGTCGGTGAAGTCTGCCAAGAAGGTAGTCCAATTGTCTGGTCGAAAGGGCACTGGGAGTGCCACCTCCGAAAAAGACCGTTTTGGGTTTAAGGGTTTCGCTATATTCCCGGGCTTCAGCAAGAACGGCGTCAAGAAATGCCTGGGTCTTGTTTTTATCACTGGTTTCTTTGTAGAAACTGCAATACGGACAGACCTTCGGGCAGAAGGGAATATGAACATAGAGGTGCTCGACCACGTAAGGAATCTGCTCTGGACGCAGAAGAATCGCAATGGAGAATCGTCACGATTTGACAGATGGCACAGCGGATAAGAGGATACCAGCCGTGTTAGCCCGATTTTATCTGCTTTTGATGTTTCTCGGAGCGCTGCCTGTGTATGCCCAGAATGCGCCGGGTCCTTCTCGTATTTATTACGATATCGACGATACGCTTATTCAGGGTCAGAAGGTGAGTGCCGCCAAGGTCAGCACGATGGTGGATGGTCTGGTAATGACGATAACCGGAAAAAGGAATACAAGAGACGCATGGCTTTCACTCGTCCGTCCTACAGACAGAGTAGGAATCAAAGTTTCCACGACAGGCGGAGAGATATCGGGAACGCACCCGGAAATTGTCGATGCAATCGTAGAGGGCCTGATCAATGCTGGAATTCCAAAAGAGCAGATTATTGTATGGGATCGGCGGAAGCAGGATTTACTGGCGGCGGGTTTCACGACAAAAAATCCTTATTATCAACTTCACTGGGTTGATGAAGACGGAGGTGACGGCTATGATAAGAAAAATCCGATAACGGCCCCCGTCCTCGGCAAATTGATATGGGGCGACCAGAGTTTTAAGAAGCGCTCCGCGATGCGGTTTTCGGAAGTTCTCTCCCAGAAAGATCAGCTAAGCGATGAAAGTCACGTTGCCAATACTTTGGCTAACAGGGTTACCAAAATCATCAATATTCCCACCCTGAGCGACAGTTATTACACGGGCGTTGGCGGGGCGATTCCGAATATGACGCTTTCCAATCTTGATAACTGGAGGCGCTTCATCAAGCCGCCAATGTATGGCGATCCTTATCTGGCGGAAATCTATTCGGATCCAAAAATTGCAGGTAAGGTTGTATTGACGGTGCTTGATGCCATTGTCATCCAATATGCGGGCGGGCCATTTCCGGATCCGCGCTATGCGTCGAATTATTTCGGAATATACATGAGTAAGGATCCTGTGGCGATTGATGCTACAGCCATGCGCATTATTGATGAGTATCGCGTTCCGCGCCGATTGCCGAAAATAGAGCCTATATCTACCTATATCCAATCCGCTGCCTCGATAGGACTTGGCAATTTCAACGAGAATCTGATTGAGAAAATCAAAGTGGACAGGAATGTATTCCGATGAAGCGGGTGATGGATTGGGATCTTCTTCGGCAGGTATCCCGATCCTTTTATCTTTCTCTGCGATTTCTTCCGAAGCCGGTTCGTGAAACTCTCGCATTGGCTTATTTGCTCGCAAGGGCGTCCGACACTCTGGCTGATGACCTGGCTGCAACTCCTGAAGACCGGTTAAAGATGCTGCGGGAATTCGCAGCAGGAAACTGGGATGCCGCATGGCTTACCGATCAGGATAAGCGGAGCCTGGGTGAGGGAGAGCGCCGCCTTGTTGATGGCATCCCGCTATTGCTTAATCATCTTTCACAGCATGAGGATGCGGATCTTATCCGTGAGGTATTAGGCACCATTATTGCGGGACAGGTAATGGATATCGAACGATTCTCCCTTCACCAGGGCATCGTTTTGTCACCGGAAGAACTGGATGATTATACCTACCGGGTTGCGGGATCAGTCGGGCAATTTTGGACGCGTCTTTGTTTTCGCCGTATTCCACGCGTTTCCAATTTTCCAGAGGAAAAAATGATCCGGCTTGGTATCGGGTACGGTAAGGGTTTACAGCTTGTGAATATTTTGAGAGATCGCACGGCGGACTTAAAAAACGGGCGGGAGTATTTTCTGCAAAATGCTTTTCAGGATCTGGTTGTGCAGGCCCGTGCGCTGCTTAATGAAGGCCGCGAATATGCATTTGCCTTGCGCGGAATTCGGCTGCGTTTTTGTTGTCTCCTGCCCTATGCCCTGGGCATTCAAACGCTGCAATTGATCCGCCAGGATTCCGACACAATGCCGGTGCGCGTAAGTCGAGCTACTGTTTACAGGGCAATGCTACGCTGCTTTTTTGCAGCCTGCATGGGACACTAAATTTTCGGACGAGTGCGTCGCAACCGATTCGAAAGAAAATCGGCGACAAATTTTACCTGCGGTTCTTCGAGAAGATCGGACCCCGTGCTTTTTATTTCGTGTGCCTGAGCGGATGGGGCAAACTCTTTCCAGCCTTTTGCTCCCATTCCTGAGTGTGTCAGCACATGGATTTTCGCAGGCCCCTCGAATGCTCTGTAACTGCTAGCCATTTCGGGCTGTTCCGTAGGGATGCCGGGGTTTTGCCCCTTCTTCTTTCCAATGGAAAGACCCGCCTGAAGTAGTCCCTTAAAACCTGCGGAACGCGGTGGAATGGCGTCTATGATGGCGAGAGTTGGGAACTCCCTGTTTTGAAGCGCAAGAATCTGCGCCATTTCCCAGGCGATCCACGCTCCATTGCCATAAGCGGCCACATGCCAGGAGCCTACGGGGTGAAGCTGAAGGAGTATTTCCACGTAACGGTTAGCCAGCGTTTCCACATATAGATCTTCACCGGATTGGAGAAGTGATGTGGTAAGGACTGCGCAGGGAAGATCATCGGGTAAGTGCGCTATCAGTGCGTCATAGATTTCGAGGCCGCCCTCTGCAGGGTGGATCAGAAACAGCGGTATTTTGCCTTCCGCCTCACGCAACCAATACACTCCGGAAGCATCTGTTTTTATATGTGAACCCGAGACGGGTTTAACATTTTCTCTCTCGGAGGATTTTGTGGAAAATTTGGAATCCGGGATGG
>JBDSIH010000093.1:0-4646 GCA_039918055.1 Chthoniobacterales bacterium | reverse complement strand
GCCTGTTGCGCCTGTTGCGCCTGTTGCGCCTGTTGCGCCTGTTGCGCCTGTTGCGCCTGTTGCGCCTGTTGCGCCTGTTGCGCCTGTTGCGCCTGTTGCGCCTGTTGATCTGCGGCCTGCTGCCGGGCTGGATTAGGCGCGGCTACCGTTGGGGAAGGCGCAATTCTTTGCGCGGCTTCGCGGTCGCGCAGCTGGCGTTCGCGCAATTGCTGCTGCGCCTGTGCGTTTGCATCGGCATTCCCGCTATCGCTATTCCGTGGCGTGGGGCTTACGTGCCGCCGTTGCTGTTCCAGCGCCTGTTTTTGCAATTGTTGTTGAACATCTGGAGCCTGCGTTTGCGGGGTTTGATTCGGCTGCACCTGCCGCTCTTGCCGCTGCCGGATATAATTCTCCCGTTGCTGCTGCCGCACCACCGCCTGATCCGCCGGCGTTGCCTGTGGAGTAGTGGAAATAGCCGTCGGCTGCTCTGGCGTGGGCACCGTCCGCTCCCTTCTGATCACGGGATTAGTTTTCGGGATATCCTGCACCTGTTGAGGCGGCAGCACCACTTGCTGCGGCGTGGAAGCCGTCGGTGTAACTCCCGGGGTTAAGGCAGAAGCGGGCGCTGCCACATTGCGGGGCCGCGGATGCTCCGCCTGCCCGCGCATGGCCAGCCGCGCCTCATTCGCTTTTGTCTGATCCGTTATCCCGGTAAATCCGTCATTCAGGCGCGGGTGTTGAAAACTCCCCTTCACCCTGCCCGGAGGAGGTACATTCGCCGTGCGCACAATTTCCGGCGCGGTCGCTAAAAACTGGCCACCCTGCACCTTATTACGCACCAGCGCCGCATTCGGCTGCACGCCCGTTGTGCGAACGATGTTTAATTGCCGCACCCGTTGCGTGCCCACACGGTTCACCGCGGCCACGTTCGGGCCGTTATTGATGATTACCCGGTTGTTATTCCCGATCACCGTCACCGATCCATAATTCGTGATATTCACCGTATTCCCGATGAAATAGACATTTTGCTGCGGCGGCAGGATGTAGCTGCTCAGCTGCACGTTGCCAAAATTCCGCGGTTCGCAAAAATTATAATACAGCGGCCCCGGTTCATAGATTCCCCCCGTGCCAAATCCCGTGTCGTATTGAATACCCACCTCCGGCACGTAAATCACCTGCGGCGGCAGCGGCGCCCAGCCGATGTAGTTATCACTCTGCCGCCAGGCCACCCATGCGGGCGCCCACTCATACCCCGGCACCCACACCCAGCCTTCGGTCTCCAGGTTCAGCCACCTCCCGTAATGGTAGGTAATGCCGCCCCAGTCCTCATTCGATACCCAAAGCCAGCCCTCGTCCGAATCCGCCCAGTAGCCATCCGTGTAGGGACGCCAGCCCTCTTCCACCCACGGCTTGAAGCAGTATCCGTAATCCCCCACCTCCACCCAGTCGCCGTACGGTTCCAGCGCGTTGTAGAAGTAATCAAAGTTTACCTGTGCCTTCGCCATCGGAGCCGATAGCAAAATCACAGCCAGCGCTAGAGTCCCAAGCAGGGAATTTTTCATTTTAAATGACACAAGGTCACCACGATTCAACAATCCCACCGATTCCTCTTTGCGCAATAAATGTATTTATTTATTTTTAACCCCCAACCGCCGGGAAAGCTTCTACAGCCTTATTCCTCAATTCCCGGCCCGTGAAATACCACATTCTTCGCTTCCCTGCCGAAATACGTCACCAGCGCGATCACAATTGCAGCAGTGACAGCCACCGACGCCAGGGCGATCGAGTAATTCCCCCCATGCTTTGCCGCGATGTGTGTCTGGATGATCGCATTTGACGACGCGATCAGATTTCCCATCTGATACGCAAACCCCGGGAACGTTCCGCGGATTTCATTCGGCGATAGCTCATTGAGATGCGCCGGGATCACCCCCCATGCGCCCTGCACCGCGAGCTGAAGTAGAAACGCGCCCAGCCCCAGCATGACCGGCGTGGAAGCAAACGCCCATAGCGGGATGATCGGAATCGCCAGCAACACCGCCGTAATAATCGCGCGCCGACGTCCCACCCGTTGCGAATAGACCCCAAAGGTTATCCCGCCAAGAATCGCGCCGATATTCGCCACGATGGCGATCACACTCACCGTGGAAGGCGGAAGCTTGTGCTGCGACTGAAGAAAAGTCGGGTACAAATCCTGCGTGCCATGGCTGAAGAAAGTAAACGCCGTCATCAGCAGCACCACATAGAAAAATATTTTCCAGTGTTTGCAGAACGAAGCAAAGATATTCATCGACTTCACCACATGGCGGTTCGCCTCCCACACGGGCGATTCCTTCACATGTATGCGGATGTAGAGCACAAGCAGCGCCGGCAGCACCCCGACGGCGAACATACCCCGCCAGCCGATGTGATTATATAAAAGTCCGAATACCACCGCCGCGAGCAGATAGCCCATCGCATACCCCTGCTGGAGAATGCCCGAAACAACGCCACGCGCCTTCGCGGGAATCGTCTCCATGACAAGGGAGGAACCGATCCCCCACTCCCCGCCCATCGCAAAACCGAAGAGCGCACGCAGAACAAGAAGCATCGTCAGCGAAGTCGCAAACGCCGATGCCAGCTCGAACGTGGAAAAGAGAATGACATCCAGCATCAGGATCGGTCGCCGCCCGTACTTATCCGCCAGCCAGCCAAAGAATAATGCACCCAGCGGCCGGAATACCAGCGTCAGTGTGATCGCATACGCCACATCCTCCACCTCTGAATGAAAATCCGCCGCAATCGAGCGAATGACAAAAACCATGAGGAAGAAATCAAACGCATCCAGCGTCCACCCCAGCAGGCTCGCCGTAAATGCCGCCCGCTGCTCCTTATTCAATGCCCGAAGTTCGTCCAGAATGACCATGGCACGGAGTGTTTACAGATACACGCTTCCCGACAATCCGAAATCACGCAAAACTCTTCGTAGCCGCGTCCGTAAGGACGTGGATCTCCGACTCTCCTTCTTAAGGTAGGGCGTGTCTCACCGAGACTGCCGGGAATGAGACGACGCAGCAACCCGCGGCGCTTTCGGTGAAAGTCGCCCTACCTAAGAGCTGAATCCAAAGATAAACTCCCATGGCGCTTCAATCTTCTTCCTTATAATAGAACACGCCCTTCTCGGTATCCACCCAGATTTGCGGAATGTGGCTGGAGTTTTCTCCTGTGTAGATGCCGCGCTTAATCGTACCAGGTTTGAACCACGGGACTTCCTTTAGCCATCCGGTGCTGGTGTCGCCTTGCACCGTTTTTCCGATTTCCTCGCGGCCGTAGCTCTTGTCGCGTTTGTAAACCTGGTTGTCCCACGCAAGAACAGTATCGATCTGCTTGATGCAGACATCCACGGGGGCTTCGAAGCGGACGAGGCAGGTGTAGGCCTGCCAGTCGGCGTAAATGCCGTAGGTGACATTACGGCAGGAATCGGGCAGTGGAAAATCGCCCACGACTTTCTTTGCCTGCTCGTAGGTCATCGGTTTGTCGTAACGCTTTTCGAGATCGGGGCTGCAGGATGGCAGGGTCAGCGCGATCGCGGCAGTCAAGATAAGACGAAGGGAGGGGCTCATACGTGCCGGAGAGATTGCCAGTCCCTCGCGCAATGCACAAATCGGAAAATTCCAATGGCAGGAATTTATTCCTCGTAGCCGCCTCCGTGAGGACATGGTCCAAAAAAAACACTTTCTAAATCAGAAAACAAAAAACGTCGGGATTGGTCGCCCCTCACTGGAGAGGAAAGCATCCTTCAAGCCGTGCACGATAAGGTTCACGCCGATGGCGAGAATCAGAAAACCAAGGATGCGGTTTAATGCACCCGCGCCATTCACGCCAAGGAAAAGGACAATCTTTTCCGAGAAATGCAGGCAGAGCCATGTCGTGAATGCGATGACAAAAAATCCAACGATGTAACCGAGGTAATCCGCCGGCGTGTGGCCGTAACTCAGCAGCCCGATAGCCAGACTCATCGCCCCCGGTCCGCTCAGGATCGGCGTGGCCATCGGGGTGAGAGAGATATCGTCCTTATCCGCCGCCGCGCTTTTCTCCGCATCGGTGATCCTGCTCGTATTCCCCAGCATCTTCCACGCCGAGCGCGCGATCAGCACACCCCCCGCGATACGCAGGTCCGCAAGCGTCACCGCAAAAAAATTCAGGATATGCGACCCCGCCGTCATCGAAACAAACAAAATCACAAACACCCACAGCGAAGTCTTGTAAGCCTGCCGACACCGAAACGCCGGCGAATCCGCCTCCGTCATCATATAAAACATCGGCGCATGCCCGACTGGATTGATGATCGGAAACATCGCTCCCACGCAAAGCGCCAACGCCACAAAAAACTGATGCCACATGCCGCGCATCGTAGCAGCCGAAAAGCCTTTATCAAGGGCGCGCTCAGCAAATCCCGTAGCCGCGTCCGTGAGGACGTGGTGCTTCATCCATCATCGCACGCCATCCACCACCGCCTCACGGCGCGGCTACAGATCTTCCGCGCAGGAATATTAAATGGTAGGGAGGGTTGTCCCTAACCCTCCCATTATTCAAACATCACCCCGATTCATACATTGCGATGAAATTGAAATAAATTTTGAACGCGACAACCTCCTATCTTGCCAACATTGAGAAATGGGAGGGTT
>JBDSIH010000092.1:0-7387 GCA_039918055.1 Chthoniobacterales bacterium | reverse complement strand
AACCATCCATCCACGGACGAATTCCCGTGCCCACCACACGCAGATCCATGACAAGATTGCCATTTGCAAGGTTGCCCTGAATTAAAAATGGATCTTCCGTACGAATACGGACATCCAGTTTCCAGTCGCGAAAAGGAGGAGTTGGGAATCCAATGACGGTCGGCGCCGGAAGAGGCTGTGGCGCAGGTCGTCCGGGCAGACCAATCGGAAGAATGTCGATATTTCTAAAAAAACGACTTCGGGTAAGCCAGATATTTCCTGAAACAGATCCGGCATTTAGCGGGCCAGTGATGCGAAGATCGCTGGAAACGCGCATGGTAATGTTATCATCCTGGACAGCCAAAGCATCCTTGCTGCGAACTCGAAGGTTGAAAATAGGATTATTCAGAGTGGGAAAACTGATGGAGCCACTCGCTCCGAATGTTCCGCCGGCGATGCCGCCCTCACACCGCTCGAGTGTTAAACGATCTTTCGTAAAAATTATATTCAGCCGGAAGTTATCAATTGGCGGCCGGCTCGGATCCTTGAAGCGGAGAGTGGTGAGATTTCCTGTAATCGAACCGGTGAAGCTTGGTTGATTGAGCGTCCCGCCCAGGAGGATGTTTAATGCCCCGCTACCCCGGCTTTGGCGTATTGAGGGCAGAAGGCCGCTCAGAAATGCAAGCGATGACTCCGGCATGTTAATACGCAGGTCGATCGGAGTATTGGGATCCATTACGCCGGTTTTTAGAAGCGCTTCCGGATCGAGGGGTATACGTCCGGAAAATTGCAGGGGCCGAATTAATTCCTGTCGAAGCGAGCCGGTAAGTTCCAGCTGCTTTTCCCGAAGTTGCGCGTTAATGGAAATATCAGCTGGCGCAATATCCCGGGCGGAAGTGAAGTGTGCTTTTTCCAGGTGTATCGCGGCATTTGCCTGAAGGGCATGCAGGGTACCCTGGGCATCAATGTTAATATTGAGAATGCCTGTGACAGGAATTTTTTTCTCTCCCTGAGGTGGGAAAAGAGTAGCGAGATTAATACTCTTTGTATCGAGCTTTATACTTAATGGCTGATCATTCGGAATGAGCTGCTCCACATTTTGTGCAGTGAGGAGGTTGAAGGGGAGATCGATCGAACCTTTAAGCAAAACAAGATTTCGCTGCCGCACTTCAAGGCCACCAACCTGAAGACGATTGTTTTGCCAGAACAAAGCCAGAGACGCACTGCGGGCCTCATCCGCCGATATGCGTAAATCCGGTATGCTTATATATTGCGGTGAATAATTTGCAGTAGCATCAGCTACGAGATTCTTCTGAGTGCCGAACTGGCCATTTTTAAGATGGATACTGCCATCGCCGAAATGCTGACGCTTGCTGACTTCGCCATACCCCTGCCACGAGATAAGCAACGATCCGGCAATAGACTGAAAATCTTTATGGACTCCCTTCAAAGAACGTAAAATGGAAAGATCCGGCACTTTTACATCGACTAGTCCCTTATATTCAAACGGAGCGGCCAATTGCATTTCTCCTGTCGCATGGACACGGTTTTTATCGTCAAATACGAGATCGAAGGCAGTAATGGTTGCGGCGCTTTTTGAAATGTCGATTTGACCCGCGATATTGTTGATAGGAAGTCCATTGGCAATAATATCGCGACCGGCAATCTGACACTTGCCATCGTAAATACCGTCCTGTGCGGTGATATGACCGCTCGTCGTGAGTGAGCCCTGAAGCACCGTTTCGTCGCCTGTGACGAAAGCATGCAGATCCGGCGCATCCACCGAAAAATCAACAGAAAGAGGCTGCGTCAGCCAGGGCTTTCCGCCAGGCGGTAGTGTATAGTGGGCTTGTGCAGCGACGGTATTTTTCGATTTTTTTAACGAGAAGTTTTCCAGCTCTACCTTCGTCTCATTGCTGCCGAGTCTGATAGTAAGCGAATCTGCGGTATAGTCTTCAAAACGCAGGCTGTCCGTATCAAGCTGAATATGTGTTTTTAATGTTTTAAAAGACTCCAGGGGTTCTTTTGTAAAGAGATCTTTTTCCAGGTGAACAGCAACACGTGCATTGGACAAATCGACGGCGTTATTGACTAGCGAGGCGGAGTTAGTATGGGCATCAAGTGTTACATGCCCTTTGGCAATGTGGATATCTGCGTTTGCCAGAAGATCGCCACTCATGGGTGTCGGAAGGAGGCTTGTAAGAGGAATAAGATCCGTCGCATTGAGAGTGAATCGTCCGGTAGCAAGAAGTCCGGACAAATCCGTAAAGTTCTGTGGCAGAGTGCCGTCAAACTGCAAATCAGCACGATTGGTTTTATCGAACTGGTCTGTAATGGAAAAACGGAAGCCGTTTTTAACAATGCTGGCACTGGCTGTAATCGATCCGAGTGTTTGCTTATTCAGCATCACTGTATCAAGCGTGGCCATTAGATTGAGAGACCATGTAGGAAGTTTTTCCACGTCCCCTTCAAACAGCAGCTTGACCTGCGCAAGATTGCCGGAAAGCGGGGGCAGCGAAGGAAGATATTCCCGTGCTGCATTCAGCGAGAGGCCGGAGCATTCGAAATTAAAGTTTAGATGATTATTTTTATTCAGGTCGGTGAGCTTGGCCGTTAATACCACCTTCGCATCCAAAATGGTGCCATTCAGTGAGAGGCCAAGTTCATTTTTATTGATCTGCGAAGCATCAAGGCTGAGTTGGCGCAGGGAAATTTTCGGATCAGGTTTCAGATCCGTAAGTGCCAGCACTCGATTCCTGAACGTAGTCGCGGCTGAAACGTTTTCCCAAACGTGGCCGTCCAAAATCTCTATCTCCTGTATCCGCAGTATTCCCGGACGATCAGGCAGCAGAGTGAAATTGAAGTCTTTTATTGTCGTATTTCCGGTAGGGGAATGAGCGATGAAATTAATATGCTCCAGCTTCAGGAGCTCGGGAATCAGGGGCGGGAACGTAAATTTTTGCGGATTCGGATTCGGATTCGATTCTAATTCTGAGTCCGAGGACGTGACTTCCACATCGGCATTATTTATTTCAAGGGCCTCGAGAAATCCGGCCCACCCGTGCCGGATAAATCCTGGCAAATTGTATTGCAGATAAATCGATTCGATTTCCAGGCGCTGAATGATTCCTGCCTTTATTGGGCGGACATTCAAATGAGAAATCGTGATGTTCGAAAAAATAGAACCCTTTATTTGATACGTTACCTCCAGGTTTTGTTGTCTTGCCGCACGCGTGATAAAATATCGAGTGCCGGCAAAAATAAGGGGGCGGTGAAATAAGCCCAAAAGCAGTATGAGAATCAAAGATCCGACGAGAAACCATTTTCCCTTCCTCAATTTGCGGATGGGGGGCTTGTCTCTTTCCGTTGATGAGGATGGGGGATTGATGTTCACAAAAGCCCCCGCCTGGAAAGAGATGTTCTAAAGATCTGATCGATACTCAGGAACGTGAGCATATGCTCCATTGCTATAATCAAAGGATTCGGCCAAATCCCCGGGTTATTATATATTTTTGTCTCCTCGAGCATGATAGGAGCATTGCGGATCCAGCGAAATCGATTCGCGAAGTAACTGGATATGGTAGCCAGAATGGAGCGGGTGACGAGACTCGAACTCGCGACGTCTTCCTTGGCAAGGAAGTGCTCTACCACTGAGCTACACCCGCGTTGAGAGCAGGTAATGTATAACTGTCGCGGCAAGGGCGTCAATCCTGTCTTTTCAGAGAATAAACGGCCACAAACTCCGTGTCCGGGAGGATGAATTTCTTCAGATGGAGGCTTACTTCCCTCAGAGGATAGCGGGAAATAAGGTAATCGGTGATTTTATCGGCCAAGGTCTCGATCAGTTTGCAGGACTGGCCTTCACAGAACTGCTTTACGTCGCGGGTCAGAGCGTCGTAATCCACTGTAGCGGTGATTTCGTCCTCCATTTGGCGGAAGGGATTCAGGGGAATCAGGCAAAAATCCAGAAGTAGCCGCTGGGAGGACTTGCGTTCTTCATCGGGCACTCCGATATGGCAAAATACTTCCAGGCCTTTGATTTCTATAAATTCAGTTTTCATGGGATAGCAGGGTCTGGAGCGCTCTGAGGTTTTCGACAATGACGGCAGGGTTCGCCATAAGAAGTTTGTTTATGGGGTCAAAGCCTGTCTGTACCGCGACGCCAAGAATGCCGCCGTGTCGTGCTGTTTCGATATCGTGCATCATGTCTCCGACAAAGATCGTTTCCTGCGGAAGCAGCGCGTGGATTTTCAAAATCTCGCGGATCTTTTCTCGCTTGTCGAAAATTTCCACATACGGATGCTCGAAATAGCGAAGGACATCCAGCCGCGTGGCCTGCGTCTCGAAATGATCTTTCCTGATCGTGCTTAGCAGGAAGAGGCGGCGTCCCGTGGCCTGACAGAAATCCAGAAACTCCCGCGCGCCGGGGAGGAGCGTGACCTCGTCCTGCAAAGAATGGAAGAAGCGGTGGTAGAGCGGCTCGATGCCTTCGATCGTAGCCTCGGGAAGGTGCTCGGCGTAGAATTTCGAGAAGGGGAGTTGGAACTTTTCCCGGAATTCCTGGAGTGACATTTCGGGGCGGCCAAAGTCTTTAAAAATAAGATTGGTGGCTTTGACTACGGGCGCGAGATCGTCGACCACGGTGCCGGACCAATCGAGAATGACATTGCGGATCATGACGTAAAATAGAAGCGAAACGTATTACACGCGAAAGCGAATTTCGCGGATGACTTTATTTCCGAAGCGCAGGCGGAACTTGCGCAGGATTTCTGATTTCCAGGTGCGATCCAGCTCGTAGTGCACGGCGGGCTGGGTGACCTGGACAAAGAGAATACCTTCCGACAGGCGGTTGGGTTTGGAATGTTGGGCGAGAAAATCCCCCACGATGTCGCGCCATGCCGCGAGCACTTCGGTTTCCCGAAGCCGATCCTCAAGCCCGAATTTGGCGAGGGTTTTCCCAATGGCGTCTGCCACGGCGATCGTGCGGTCTTTGCTCGGACGAGGCTGCGAATATCCCCGCCACTCTTCCAAAAGCCTGTGACGCAGTTTGGGGTTCATAAAAAAGAAAGCGCCTCATCCTGACGGGTGAGACGCTTTCTGGAAAAGAGAAAAAGTGAAATTAAACGCCGTCGCTTCCGATGGCTTCTACCGGGCAGCCTTCCATGGCTTCCTTGCAAAGCGCCTCTTCTTCAGGGGACTCGGGCTGTTTGTGGACAAAGGAATGGCCGCCGTCATCATTACGGGTAAAGTTGGCAGGAGCGGTTTCACGGCAGAGATCGCAATCGATGCATTGATCATCCACGTAGAATTTTCCCTGAACATTATCTGAATATTTATTGTTTACGTCTGCCATAGTTTTATCCTTAGACCGCCCGCAAGGTACGGACTTGAGGCAGGATTTCAATTATATTTTTATACCTAACCAATATTTTGCCACTTCAGCATGATGCAACCAGACAAACAGATCGATTTTAGCCCCCTCCTTCCCATTGAGGGAGTGCACGTTATTCACGCCTTTTACCGCATCGAGCACGGGCAATGGGCCCTTTTTGGTGATGCCGAGCAGCGGAAGGCAAAGACCCGGTTTTCTCAGCTCGTGCAGGATGTACGGGCCATGCCGGGGACGCAGCTCCTGACTTTCAGCATGGTAAGCCCCAAGGCAGACTTCGGAATCATGCTCCTCACCCCTGATCTTCAGGATGCGGACCGCATTTCCAAGCAGATCGGCCTTGCGCTGGGCGCGGATATTCTGGACCCGGTCTATAGTTGGCTGTCGATGACTGAACGCAGTGAATATACCACTTCTGATGAGGAATTCGGCAAAACACTCGAAACCGACGAAAATCTCAAAGCCGGAACCCCGGAATACGAGGAACGCATGGAATCCTTCCGCGAACGCATGAAAAAATACGGCAAGGATCGCCTTGAGCCGAATATGCCCGACTGGCCGGTCTTTTGCTTTTACCCCATGTCCAAGCGTCGCCTCGCGGGACAAAACTGGTATGGTCTCCCTTTTGAGACACGCAAGGAACTGATGGCGGGCCATGCAAAAGTCGGTCGCACGTATGCGGGCAGAGTGCGCCAGTTGATCACCGGATCCACGGGGCTCGATGACCAGGAATGGGGAGTCACGCTTTTTGCGCAGTCGACGTCGGAAATTAAATCGATCGTCTACGAAATGCGCTTCGACAAAGTCAGTGTGGAGTACGCGGAATTCGGGGATTTCTTTATCGGCATCCAGCTCCCGCTTGACGCTCTCTTCGATCGGCTCGAATTGTAAGTTATAAACTGTGGAAGAAAAAATCGCCCAGCTTGAAAAGATTTTGCGTGAGAATGCGCCGCTCATCGTGGCGTATTCGGGCGGGGTTGATAGCGCATGCCTGCTTGCCATGGCCACGCGTACGCTGGGCGATCAGGTGCTTGGCGTGATTGCGGATAGCCCCAGCCTTCCGCGCAAGGCACTCGAGGAGGCACTCACGACGGCGAAGGAATTTGGCGTACAGGTAGAAACGATTCCTACCTTCGAAATGGAAAATCCAGATTATACGGTGAACCCGCCAAATCGCTGCTACTTCTGCAAATCGGAATTGTTTCTGCGACTGGATCGTCTCGCCGAGGAGCGGGGGTTTGCCGCTATCGCATACGGGGAAAATGCAGATGATCCCGCGCATTTGCGCCCCGGCTCAAAAGCAGCGGCGGAATTTAAAATTCTTGGTCCGTTGAAACAGGCGGGACTGACGAAAGCGGACGTGCGCGAACTGTCCCGCAAGCTCGGCCTTCCAACGGCAGATGCGCCTGCGCAGCCATGCCTAAGTTCCCGCATTCCGCATGGCACTCCGGTGACGCGGGAGGCGCTGGATCTGGTGGAGCGCGGCGAGGAATTTATCCGCTCTATGGGATTTCGTATTTTTCGCGTTCGTTATATCGCCGGAGATTCTCCGCAGGCACGCGTTCAGATCGCGCCCGCAGAGATGAAAGAAATGGCGGACTTGCGCCCGAAGATTGAAAGCGGCCTGCTTGCCGCAGGTTTCTCCGCTGTGGAAATTGACCCCGAGGGCTACCGGTCTGTAGGCGGATGAATGCGGTGCCTCGTGATTTTCGCGCGCGATTTGTCGCCCACAACCGAAACGTTGTTTTCTCAGGAATTCTGACAGCTCTTTTCGCGGCACTTTGTTGGTCGTTGGTTTACCTTTTCCTTCTTTGGCTCGCCAGCATCCTGAAAACAACCGCGCACGCGGACGCGGGTAGAATCGACTCACTGGTATTGCCTGTTTTTGGAATTCTCGCTGCGGTTCTTCTTATTCTCGCGGCCCTGGACCACGCCTTTTTCCGATTTTCCTCTATGGATGACCGGGAAATTATCGGGTGGCATTTGTTTAAAGAATTCACGCTCGTGCTGCCCAAATTG
>JBDSIH010000091.1:0-1950 GCA_039918055.1 Chthoniobacterales bacterium | reverse complement strand
CAAGGAGATTTGGCGCTCTCTTCGAACAAAGCGTGAATCCGTAGCTATCGAAAAACTTCAGGAATATACCCAAAGACAAAAAATTGGCGCTGCAATGTATGGCTTAAAGCCGCTTCGGGTATTATAGTTGGAAATGTATAATGTATGAATTATACGCTAGATTTCCATTATCAATGATACAGAAAACCGTTTTAAAGGCCACGCCACTATCCATTGCGCATCTTGATTTGAAGGGTATTCAATACCGGCCTGAGCAGGTATTTCAGTTTCTGAATGAGATTGCCCGCCTGGGCTATAATGCCCTGCTTGTCGAATATGAGGATATCTATCCCTATAAAGACGCTTCCTTTGCCATTGATCCGGAAGAAATATGGACGCTGGATTTCGTAAAGCAGTTTCTGAAAAAAGCGGACGAGCTAAAGGTGGAGATTATCCCCCTTCAGCAGACACTGGGACATCTGGAATACGCGTTCCGATGGGATCGTTTTCAAAAATATGCAATGCCTCACGGCTTTCCGAGTACCCTGCATATTGGTTCACCCGAAGCAAAAGAATGGCTGAGAGGACTTCTTCTTGAGGTAATTCAGATGCATAAAAATTCGCGTTTTATTCATTTGGGAATGGATGAAGCACGCTCTCTGGCTCTGTATGCGAAAGCCATAAAGGCAGATCCGCTTGTACTGTTTCTTGATTATCTGGAGGAACTTTGCGCGTTATGTAGTGAGTATGGCAAAACTCCGCTGATTTGGAGCGATATGCTGGAAGACCATATTGCGCCCGCAAATATTGAACGCATCAAGGCGCTGAGTGATAAGGTGATTCTGGTTTCCTGGGACTACACGTCTACCTCTGCTCCCTTGCATACGGTGCGGTTTGATGGTTGGCGCTGCAGTAAGCAATGGATTGAAAAGCCGGAGACGGCGGACAAGGTGGCATTATATGATGGGCTTAAATGGTGCGAGGATTGGGCTCCGGAAATTCAGCAACTGGTAAGCAAGTATCGACAGACTCCTTTGCAATTTGAACCGCTTTTTCAGGCGGGGGTATGGAAGGATATGGGTTTTACCGTTTTTGGCGGATGCGGCGTTGGCGTCAGTAGTGAGGGTGGCACGGTGCCGTGGTACCATCAGCGTATAGCCAATATTGAGCAATGGCGGACCAGCGTGGAGAAATGGAAGCTAGATGGCCTGATTTATACCGTATGGGCGCGCGCCGGGGGATGCATGCCGCCGAATGTGATTTTTGATCTACGCTGGCCATTGCTGGCCTATGGTACGGGCATTACTTTTTTTGAAGGAATTCCACAGGAAAAGTTGCAGGCTCTTCTCTATAAAATTGGTCGCTGCAATGAGAGTTGGAGTATTGAAAGCTGGATACAGGAGGAGGTAGATGCGCTAACGCCACAGGTGCGCTCTCATCAGTATGAATGGAAGACGCTTCAATTAATGGTTCGTGTATTTGCGGTTCAGAGAACGCTGAAAGGTCTTACCTGGGAGATGGAGCGCTATGGATGTGGAAATCGCTTCATGGCTTCGGAGTGGGAGAAGCTTCATCAGAAGCTTCAGGATATCCAAAATAAACTCCGCGCATTGCGGGAGGAGCTGCGCGTGCATTTGGATGAGCGATATTATGGAAAAGGGCTGGAAGAGTGGTTTCTTGAAATCTTCGATATTCCATTGAGCGGACTCGAGAAGACGGAAGTCGTGATGCTTCAAAAAATGGAAACGGCAAGGCGTCTCTTCAGTAGATAAAGATTACTGCGGTTTGCGAACCTGATCGAGACTTACCTTCAGAAGCTGCCCCATCGTTTCCGCGCTTAGATAGCGCTGATTATTATAATACTCCGCCAGTTCGCGACGGAGCTGGTGAACTTTTTCGATGGGGGAAAGAACCTCTGTCATCATGGTATCCAGGAGCCAGTCTACACGACTCTGCTCCACTTTCATGCGC
>JBDSIH010000090.1:0-4081 GCA_039918055.1 Chthoniobacterales bacterium | reverse complement strand
CGACTATTCCATCCAGTTAAGGATATTGAAATTGCAGGCGACCATGACTCCGATGGAAATGGCGACTGTGAGTAATCCGAGCGCAACCACGCTGGAAGCGATGATTAGGAATCTGCGGATGTTACGGTCTTCGTTATTCGGAATGTCGGCCATGAGGTCGTCTTAAAGCAATCCAGCCCCTGAAGTCAACTCTCCACTTCCCTGCCCCGCAATTCAAAGTGAACCGGGATGCCGTTATACGGGCAATGCCGGCGAATCACGCCTTCCAGGTAGGTCCGGTAGGTATCGTGCAGAAGCCGGCGGTCATTCACAAAAAGAACAAACCGTGCAGGCTGAAACGGGCGCACCATTTCCCCCTGAGTCGCATAGAGAATTTTGAAGCGCTTATGGCGCATCATCGGTGGCGGTTGTAGCTGCATGGCCTCCGTGAGCAAACGGTTTAAAATACCGGTGCCGATCTTTTTATTGGCCTCGGCCTGAATGCGGACGATCTGTTTGAAAAGCTGCGGCAGCGCCTCTTTCTCCTTGGCGGAAAGAACGACAATCGGCGCGTAATCGAGAAAGAATAAACGGCGCTTTGTTTCCTCAATGAGTTCCTCGCGGAATTCCTTGGATTTAAACGCTGGTTTTACCAGATCCCATTTATTCAGCACAATCATGCAGGCCTTCCCTGCTTTCTCAATGAGAGAGGCAATCTTCTTGTCCTGAGTAGTCACGCCGAGCACGGCATCAAGAACAAGAACGCACAGTTCCGCACGCTGGATGGATTTTTCAGAACGCATCACACTGAAAACTTCTACCGAAGTATCGTGCTTGGAGCGATGCCGGATGCCTGCAGTATCACAAAGAATAAATTCCTTATTTTGATAGGAGTAATGGATATCCACCGCGTCACGCGTCGTTCCCGCGATATCGCTTACAATCGTGCGCTTATCATTAAGGATGGCATTGATCAGCGAGGACTTGCCGACATTGGGACGGCCGATCACGGAAAGCCTTGGCGGTGCAGCAGGATCTTCTTCCGATTCATCAGGAGTGGTCGCACCTTGAGATTTCAATTCCTCATCGATGCGCTCCATCAATACCGTGAACCCCCGCCCGTGTGCGGCACTGATACAGTAGTTTTCGGAAAAGCCGAGTTTGCCAAAATCCTCGGCGTGATTCTGCATCTGGTCGTGATCGACTTTATTAACAACGAGAAGAATCTTCTGACGAATTTTACGAAGTCCGCGCGCGAGTTCCTGATCGACAGGAGTTACCCCCTGCCGCGCATCGACGACAAAAAGGATGAGCGCCGCATCGCGAATCGCCGTCTGCGCCGCTTCGTGTGTTTCTTCCGCAAAAGCCGGATCGGGTGAACTTCCTATTCCGCCGGTATCAATGATATCAAAGGGCGTCTTGCCCAAAGCACAGCGGGCCATAATACGATCTCGCGTCACGCCAGCCTGATCATGAACGATCGCAATCTTCTTGCCGGCGAATTGGTTAAAAATCGCGGACTTGCCGACATTGGGTCGGCCTACGATTGCTACAGTTGGGATAAGACGGGCCATAAAAATATTAGTGATTCAACGGAGTGCCATGCTCGTGCATTTGGCGCATGCCATCCAGTATATAGCCCATTCCGCTGAGAAGTGTGAAAAATCCTGCCGCATAGACCGAATACTGTGGATATGGAATTTCCAGCATTACCCAGCTTATGGCAATCATTTGGAGTGCCGTGGCGGCTTTTCCCGTCCAGCTTGGACGGACCTCCATACTTCCCGCCAGATGTTTTACGACGGCAAAACCGAGCATAATGACCGCATCGCGCGCAATGACGAGTACGACAAACCAAATGGGAAGCCGGTAGCTCCAGTCCGTAAGGCTGAGCGTAATGACCGCGGAAAACAGCAAGGCCTTGTCCGCAATGGGATCAAGGATCACCCCCAGGGGGCTCTTCTGTTTAAAATGACGCGCCACCCAGCCATCAAGGAAATCGCTTACCGACGCCAATACAAATACCCCGATCGCCGCAGCCTTCAGCCATTTATCCGGCTGTTTTTCTGCGACGCTCTGCCCGTAATAAACGGCAAACAGCACAAATACCGGGATCAATAAAATCCGGGAAATTGTGATTCGGGTGGCGACGGTCATGTATTTGATATGGGCACTCCGCCAGGGTGTGTCGAGCCTGTAGTCCACCCTCCTGCGATCAATACTTGCGAATTGAACATTTTTTTTAGCATGATCAACTAATCTAATAAGTCGTCCCCCCTCCGAACCGCGATGCCCTCCCTCCTTTGTAAAAATCTTAGTTGCGAAATAAAAAACTGGCGAGACGGCACCTCGCGAGTTCAGGACGTGACCTTGCAATTTGAAGCGGGTGCCTTCCATGCCATTTGCGGTGAGGAAAATTGCGGAAAAAATCTACTTCTTGAATTGCTGGGATTGCTGCAACGCCCGACTTCGGGAGAAATCTATCTGGGGGACCAGTCCACTGGCGCTTTGAGCGATGAGGCGCGCGAAAAAATCCGTTATGAGAATTTCGGTTATATCCTGGAAGGCTGGACGCTGCTGCCGGCATTCACCGTCGTCGAAAATATCGCCATTCCCTATTTGCGGCATTTTGAATCGCGCCCGGAAGATGCCCGTTCCGCTGCCGAGGAAGCGCTGGAATTCTGCGGCATTCGAGATCTTGCTTCAGCATTGGCCTGTGACCTACCCCCTAAAATCCAGGAGATCACGGCCTTTGCACGGGCGATTGCGCATAAGCCAAAAATCCTTCTCGCGGAATCCTCCATGCACTCCGACACCATGCTGGCTCTTGCCCGTGCGGCGGTAAATGTGATGGAAGCCACCGTCATCTGGAGTGGCGCACGCGAAGAGCTCATCGGCTATTCGGATCGTTTTATTGAAATGTCTGACGGACGCATCATTTGTGATGAACCCGTTCAGCGGATACCATGACCGAAGTGTTGCCAGAAAATCTGGGAGTTCTCGCTCCTAAGCTATGTCGTGGTTCAAATCTTGCGTTTGCATTATTTATCCTTCCACGTGCCCAACGCGAGAATATGCGGATATTTTATGCATTCTGTCGCATTGTGGATGACATTGCAGACAGCGAGATTTTACCCATTGAAGAAAAACGGCGAAAGCTCACTGCTTGGAAGGATGCATTTTCCTCTCAAGGACTTCAGCAACTGCCATCCGACCTTCGTAAACTGATTCAGGATTACGACCTGAATACGCACTACTTTCTGGAGCTGATCAGGGGCGTCGAATCCGATCTGGATACTTTTTCCTACAAAACCTTTGAAGATCTTCGTCTCTACTGCTGGCGTGTTGCCGTGACGGTGGGGCTCATCAGCATTCGCATTTTCGGATGCAGACATCCGCAGGCCGATCAATACGCCGAAGCGGCAGGGATGGCTCTGCAGGTTACGAATATTCTGCGCGATGTGCGTGAAGACCTGGAGCGTGGAAGAATTTATCTGCCGGAGGAAGACTGTGCGCGTTTTAATCTCAATGCAGAAGCGCTTAAGAAACATCCAACTTCTGGCGATTTCGTCTCCTTAATGGAGTTTGAAGCGACTCGTGCGCGAAACTATTTTCAGCAGGCAAGAGAAAGTCTCCCCGCGTCCGAGCGAAAAAAACTGCCAGCTTCCGAACTCATGCAGAAATATTACTCCCGCATTTTGGATAAAATGAGCCGTGATAATTTCCGCGTTTTTGGGCAGAAATATCGCCTATCCAAACTCGAAAAGCTGGCGAGCGGATTTGCCGTATTGAGAGACCGCTAGCGGCCCGACGCTTTTGAAGCATCCTTGTACCAAAGGATGCCGTGTTCGCGCAGATTTAGAATAAGCGCGCGCAGATTCTGCGCCATCGTACGATCGGTCAGCAACGCGCCTATGACGCCCTCGCCTCGTTTGGTTCGCTGAACAATACCGTTCACATCCGTGATCGTCTTTTTCAACTCCTGAGCTGCTTCCTGTGCAGTGACCATGGTTTTCTGCCCAGCCTTCACCGCGCTCTGTGCATCGGTGACTACGGCATCCACACGCTTGGAAGCGTCCGCGAAATTTTTGCTCGTCGTATT
>JBDSIH010000089.1:0-3896 GCA_039918055.1 Chthoniobacterales bacterium | reverse complement strand
AAAACGTGGCAAGCTCCGGCTCGGCGATGGCTCCGCCTACGCCAAAATTCCAGAGATCGAGTTTTTTAAGCTGACTTAACTGCGCAGCCCATGAGCGGGATGGCGCAGTGGAACTCATTCCCTGCGTGATGGAGTCTCCGATAGCGAGCCAACGTGGCGACTCTGCCGCTACTGGTTCGAAGGATGCTCCAGGTGAAAACGCCCATTCCAAAATCTCCGTTTCCGCGTAAACCGGCAGCCAGATCGAGAATTCCCGTTCCTTTTTTTCGCTATTTCCCGACTGCCACAGGATGCCCTCACCGGTTCCGTCTCCCTCTGAAAAATCGGTGATATGGCTGATTCCCTCTACAATCGTCTCAATCACAAACGCCTTGCGCGAATGCAGTCCGAAGCGGAAGTGAGCATGAATATTTGACGTATTTGAGCGAAATACGAGGCGCATGCCTGCGGAAGTGCGTTTACGAATCCGCTCCATGTCAGTGCGCTCGAAGAAAGCCGCCATGGCGTCCGGCATTCGCTGAAAACCGATTCCTCCTTTAACTGCACGTACGTGGCCTCCGTGGAGAGAGTCGCCAAGTTTTACGAGATCAAAGCTTTCGGAAACCATAATGGTGTTAAAAAGAGAAGAAATAACGGTCTTTTGCAAACAATACAATTTTCCTCTTGTCCGCGAGGCAGGGTTTCAGGACAAGATGCAGGAATGAAAGTGAAAGTCACGGTGATGCCCAAAACAAACGTATTAGATCCGCAGGGGGTGGCCACGAGAGAGGCTATGTTGCATCTGGGATTAAAGGAATCCGGCCCGGTCCGGGTGGGTAAAGTCATCGAGTTCGATGTAAAGCAGGCGGACGAAGCCTCGCTTCATCGCATCTGCAGCGATCTGCTTTCCAATCCCGTTATCGAAGATTACCACCTGGAGATCGGTAAGTAAGCTTCATGAAATTTGCTGTCATCCGATTCCCTGGATCAAACTGCGACACGGACTGCATCCATGCCCTGCGCCTGCTTCCCGGTGTGACCGCCGAGCTGGTCTGGCATAAAGAAAGTGACCTGTCTGCTTACGATGCCATTGTGCTGCCCGGTGGATTTTCCTACGGCGACTACCTGCGCTGCGGTGCGATTGCACGCTTTTCGCCCGTCATGCAGGCCGTGAAACAAGCCGCTGAAGACGGCAAACTCGTCATTGGTATCTGCAATGGCTTCCAGATTCTCTGTGAATCCCGCCTCCTTCCCGGCGCGCTCGTTCGCAATCGCGACCTGCACTTCATTTGCGAAACGGTTTCTGTCCGCATTGATTCGAATTACACCCCGCTGACTAATCTTGGGCTCACAGGCAGCGTGCTTCAAATCCCTATCGCCCACGGCGAGGGCTGCTACATGGCGGACGACGAAACACTGCGCGAACTCAATGTGAACCGTCAGATTCTCTTCCGCTACTGCGATAACGCCGGCATCACTTCCGAAGCCGCAAATCCCAACGGTTCGAAGGAAAATATCGCAGGCATCTGCAATCTTACTCAAAACGTATTCGGATTAATGCCTCATCCGGAACGCGCTTCCGAAACACGACTCGGCAGTTCCGATGGCATGCTGCTTTTCCGCTCGCTGCTTGAATGGCACCGGCTCAACAAAATTTCGAAATCATGACCGCCACCCTGGAAATCACTCCCGAAATCATCGCAAAGCACGGCATCACTCCCGAGGAGTATGCGCGTATTGAGGAAATCCTGGGCCGCGCGCCAAACTTTACCGAGCTGGGTGTTTTTTCCGTCATGTGGAGCGAACATTGCTCGTATAAAAACTCCCGCAAGGAATTGCGAAAATTCCCGACCACGGGTGATCGCATCCTTGTAAAAGCCGGAGAAGAAAACGCCGGCGTCGTCGATATCGGCGATGGCTGGGCGGTTGCTTTCAAAATTGAAAGTCACAATCACCCAAGCGCCGTAGAACCTTTTCAGGGCGCGGCAACAGGTGTGGGCGGAATCATCCGCGATATTTTTACCATGGGTGCGCGCCCCGCATTTCTCATGGACTCGCTTCGTTTTGGCCCGATCACAGGCGATACGCCGTCCGCGCATAATAACCGCCGCCTGTTTGCAGGCGTCGTCGCGGGAATTGCGCATTACGGAAACTGCATCGGCATTCCAACAATCGCGGGTGAAGTTTATTTCGATGAAAGCTATAACGGCAATCCACTCGTCAATGCGTTCTGCCTCGGTGTTCTGCGTCACGAGGAAATTGCACGCGGTGCGGCAAGCGGCGTAGGCAATCCTGTTTTCTATGTCGGCGCTGAAACCGGTCGCGACGGTCTCGCAGGTGCGGCTTTTGCATCGCGCGAACTTACTGAAGAATCCAAGCAGGACCGTCCAGCTGTGCAGGTTGGCGATCCCTTTAAGGAAAAATTACTCCTCGAAGCGTGCCTCGAACTTCTTGCCAGCGGATGTGTGGCGGGAATTCAGGACATGGGCGCGGCAGGCCTGACCTGCTCGACGTGTGAAACCGCCAGCCGTGGCGGAACGGGCGTCGAAATCGAAATCGCCAAGGTTCCCCAGCGCGAAACCGGCATGACCGCTTACGAAACGCTGCTTAGCGAATCGCAGGAACGCATGCTCGTCATCGTGAAAAAAGGCGAAGAGGAAACGGTTCGCCGTATTTTTGATAAATGGGATCTTCCCTACGCGGAAATTGGTCTGGTTACCGACGACGGTATGATGCGTGTGCGCGAAAACGGAAATATCGTTGTCGAAATTCCCGCTAAGAAACTCGCCGACGATGCGCCGCTCTACGATCGCGAAGCCGCGCCGAAGCCAAACGTTCCCGAACTCAATCTCGCAAAAGTGCCGCAGGCCGACGTGCAGGAATCGCTTCCGCGTTTGCTCGCGTATCCGAGCATCGCCTCGAAACGCTGGGTTTGGCGTCAATACGATCACATGGTTCAGGTGGGAACCGTCGTGCGTCCTGGATCGGATGCCGCCGTTTTCTACGTGCGTGAAGCCAATAAATTTCTCGCAGCAACAACGGATTGCAATGGACTCTACTGCAAACAGGATCCCCGCGAAGGCGCGCGTATTGCCGTTGCGGAAGCCGCACGCAATCTGGCGTGCTCCGGAGCGGTGCCGCTCGCAGCGACGGACAATCTGAATTTTGGAAATCCGCACAAGCCGGAAAATTTCCTCCAGCTCCGCGAATCCGTGGAAGGCATGGCGGAAGCCTGCCGCTTCTTCGACGCTCCCGTCACCGGTGGAAATGTCAGTCTTTATAACGAAAGTCCTGCGGGCGCCATTGATCCTACCCCGACGGTTGGAATGGTCGGTGTCATCGAAGATGAAAAACATATCACGACGCAGTCGTTTAAGAATGACCGTGATGTCGTCATTCTTCTCGGTGAACTCGGCGACGAACTCGGTGCTTCGCACTATCTGAAAGTCATTCATGATCGCAAGGAAGGCCGCCCTCCCCGCCTCGATTACGAAAAGGAAAAATCCATTCACGATGCCGTCCGCTCATTGATCCGTATGGGGCTTGTGCAGAGTGCGCACGATTGCTCCGAAGGCGGTATCGCCGTTGCACTCGCCGAATGTTGTCTCTCCGGTGAGAAGCAAATCGGTGCGACTATTAATCTGAATGCCGAAGGCCTTCGCGAAGATCAGGTTCTTTTCAATGAATCCCAATCGCGAATCGTCATCAGCGTCAAACGCGCGAATGCGGAAGCTACCCTCTCTCTTCTTGAGTGGAGAGGCATCCCCATGCAGCGCCTTGGTGATATTGGCGGCGACGATCTCAAGATCACCGTCAATGGTCGTGAAATTTCATGGCCTCTCGAATCCTTACGTGCCCCATGGCAGGATACGATCGGTGCGCTGATGGAATCTGGCGAATAATCTTAATGATGTAAG
>JBDSIH010000088.1:0-4872 GCA_039918055.1 Chthoniobacterales bacterium | reverse complement strand
GCGAAATCTTTTTCCGTTCCGAGGGTATATTCCGTGCCCACGATTCTTCCGCCGAGTCGGGTGATCAACGGCGCAGCGAATGCGAACATCTTGTGCGGCCAGACGCGATCCGCCCCGAGCAGAAAGTACGTATCGCCAAAGTGGCGGTTCAAGTAGGGAAATAATGCGTCGAGTTCCTGATTCGGAACGGTGCTGAGCGAGAAAAAATAACGCCCGCACAAGCCACCCTCGTAGTTGGTGGGGTAAATGAGAGGCACTTTATGTTTTTCCGTGAAGGGTTTGAGGATATTCAAATTCTGCGAGGTAATCGGTCCGAACACCGCAAATACACGATCGCGTTCGATTAGCTTGCGGACAGCTTTCATTGCTCCGGCGGGTCGGGTTTTATCATCCTCGTAAAGAATTTCGACCGGATGACCGAGGATGCCGCCTGACGCATTGATTTCCTTTGCGGCAAGATCAAGACCGAGTTTGGCCTGTTGACCGTACAGTTCGACGCCACCGGAGAATGGCAATACCGCGCCGATTTTAATCGGTGTGGCGGCTTTCCGGGCGGGCTGCAACGCGGAAGTGCAACTTACCATTAAGGAGAGTGCGAGGAGTGGGAATATTTTGGTTTTCATGGGGTTTTTAATAGCCCCATTTCGTGGAGATCCTTGAACGTCGCAGGCCCGGTACCGGTTGCAGGGTCTGTCTTCCAGGGCCATGCGGTGCTGTTGAAAGGCACGGGCGGAGGCAGATTGGCTTTCTCCCCCCGTGCGAGCATTTCTTTTTCAATGGCCACGCGTCCGCCCGATCCGAGAAGCTCATAATCCATCAGGCGGTCATTGTTGAAGAACACTTTTCCGAGCACGCGATCGGAGGCGATGCGCGCGAAGGCGGTCAGCATGTCTTCCGGCGTCGCCTGAAAGTCCGTGGTTTCGAGAAGCAGGAGGCGATTGTTCACAGCGTCCTGTCCGAAAAATTGCACCAAAACGCTGAACAGAATGTTGTTCTGGCGGGCGACGTAGATCGAATTTGAGAGGCCGTAGGTCTTGTCCCAATCCTTGCCGAGTAACTTTTTCCATTCCGTCAACACCTTGAACCAATGGCCCACCTGCGCGGCGGAAGCCGTGTTGACGAGCTTCTCGATATTTGGCTCTATGCCGCGGGCGTAAGCTTCGACATCGGCATAGGTGAACGTGCCGTTTTTCAGGCACGCATCCTGAAAGGCGAGAATCTGTGCCAGCGTGTCTTGTAGAAGCGCTTGCTCCTCCGCCGTAATGGCGAGATTTTTGATGCCTTCTCTGGCCATCTGAATTTCGAGATTGTAGCTTTTCATCAATGGCACCCAGGACACGTCCGCCGTGGGATTTGCGATATAGGGGGCGACGCAGGCATAGGTCGCCATCGCGCAATGGCCCACTGCCTTGTTCGCCTGATAGATCGGCGGCACCGATGGCGCTTCGAGCGGTTCCTGTCCCGGGCGGTAGAGAATGAAACGCCCTCCTTTCCCGCTGAAGAGCGCCATGATCAGGGGCACCCGCGTGCGGATATTTTTCTTATAAATACCCAGCGAGTTATCGTAGATATTGAACATCGAGTTGTTCAATTGATAGACGGCGCTTGCGGCAAGTTGCTCTTTAGTTGGCGGGGGCAATGAACTAGTGATCACGGGCATCAGGAAGTCAGGCACGGGAGGCGCTGCCTTTGCGGCGTCCGCAGCGAATGAGGAAGAAAGGCAGGCCGAAGAAAGCAGGGTAACGGTCAGCAGGGTGGAGGTGGTTTTCATTGGGGCTCAGGTTTGATTAAATCAGATGAAATGATCTGCGAAATCTACCCCTTTAAGTTGAGGAGTGCGGTATTAATCGCAGTATATTCGGCTAAAATGTTGGAATCGTTAGCGATGGCAGGAAGCGCGAGTGCCGCTGGTAGAGCAGGTGCCGGGCTGGTGGATGGCGGTGATGAGGTAACCACCATAGCTTTTATTGGTCGCGTCGTAGAGATCGACACAGATATTGACGATCAGGAAGGCTTTGCCATCCGGCGAATGCAGAACAAACCCCGGCTGCCAGATCCCCACGCTCTCCACGGAGGCTAATACCAGGCGACTGACTCCAGGTACCGCTGTCGATTGTGTATAGACAAGACTTGGCGTGGTCACCTTGCCGCTCTTGGCATCTTTTTGCAGGGAATAGTAAAAGCGCCCGTTCACACAATCCATCGCGGTCATTCGCGAAAGAAAAGAATTAACTTTCCAGCTCGCGCAGTCGCTTTTGGCGAGTTCAAACTTCACGCAGCCTGCACCGGCGTCCTGTGTCTGTACGCCTATTTCACTTGAGAGCCAATCGGATGGGTACTGCACCCGAACCTTCGGCGATTCGTGAACCTTGTAGGGATCGGCGTGTATATTTGCCTGCACGAGCGCCATCTCAATGAGCCGCATGAGCGTCTGATGTACATTCATGAATTTTTCCAGAGCCTTCTTGTCCCCCATGGGATTGGGAACCTCGAACTTCCCCTCCGCATTTTTCAATTCAGGAACAAGACGCATGAGTCCTTCCTGGGAGCTGAGATCCTTGATCCAGTCAATATTACTTCCGCTATCGGTCGCAGATTTCGCAGAGTCGGCAGTTGGCGCAGCATTTGCAGAAATCACGACACAGGCGGTGATTATGAGAGCAAGATATTGAAAGGACGATTTTTTGATATTCATAGGAGGAAGTGCGCGGGGACTGTAGGGATCATGGCAATCTTAGTACCCGACATTTTATTGCCAAGTCCAATACCATGACACACTCCATGATGGAGTGGTGGGCATGGGCGATCACTCCCGCCTGCTCGGGAATTTATTCGAAGGTGTGTAAAATCAGGCTGAAACGGTTCCCTTGATGTTAATGGAGATGCCTTTTCAGGAAATCAATCAAACGGGTTTGCACCTTTTCTCCTTCCGGGCCGAACCAGAACAGATGCCCGCAACCATCGAGTGGATAAAATTCCGCTCCCTTGACGGATTGCGCCACGAATTCTCCATGGTCGAAACTCACATCGTTATCCATCCGGCTGTGAGTGATCAGGGTCGGAACCGTAATTTGTTCCAATGGATAACGGGGGATTTTGGCGGCAAGGGCTAGCTCCAGATTTGTCCCCGTGCAGCGCAGGGACATGGGGGATATCTGTCTTGAGAATTGTTTTATTTTCCGGACGTTGGATTCGTCCTTCATGAGCTCGCGGCTAATTTTAGCAACTTGTCGCTTATCATATTTTGATTCTACCTGGAGATAGGTCGTAAAAATGCTTTTGGGCCAAAGTTGCGTGCAACCATCCATGATATATCCCATGAGCTCCCGTCCGACTGGTGAGAGGAACATTTTGCCGAGAAGGGACGATTCAGCTTCCTTGCTGGGGTGATACTCCTTGCTGACCGCGTCTTGCATGACGAGGCATTGAATCCGGTCAGGATGACGCAGGACGAATTGGAGAGCGGCCGGCCCTCCCATGGATAAACTGAGAACACCGACCTTTTCCTGGATGCCGAGTTTATCCAAAAGTTCCGCGAACATGTCGGCTTGTTTTTCAAAAGTGTCGGCAACTTCCACTTTTGTCCGCAGATATCCGGGCTTGGAAGGGCAGAGCAACTTGAACCCTTCTTTCACCAGATAGTCATATGTGTAGATGTTATCGTGGCCGGTTCCTCCGCCATGAGAGATGAATAGAATGGGGCCTTCCCCCAGAGTCGCGTATTCCACCTCGCCGCAGTAAAGCTTGATGAGCGCGCTTTCAGAAAACAGCTTCTTTGTCAGGCAGGATTTCCAATACTTAAAATGGATAAATCCCACCAGGATGAGCAGCACTATCAGGATCGTGCTGTAGATAAGGATATTTATCATTTTGGAATCCTTGAGTAGATTTTTAGAAAACTCGAGTGCTTTTCATTGCTCGAGCGCTAGCATGAAAAAGGGCGGCTGAGCCTACCACTCGATAGTCTTCATGGAAGACCTCGCCTCTCGTCTTAAAAACTGCATTCAATTATCCACCGACGCAATGCGTTCATATTGTGAAGCCGTGTAAAGGGCTTTCGGTGCAGACGTGGACTATTCGCAAATCGTAAAGGAATACTCAGCCCCCGTTAAAGAGGAGCGCCGTAAGTACAGCCCCGCAAAGCTGGTCTCAGTGTATAAGACGGCAGTTAATGGTGATCCCATTGCGAATCTCGCTTCTACTTCCATGATCGAACGGGCAAACCTTACGCTTCGCACTCATTGCAAACGCTTGGCGCGTCTCACACTGTCTTTCTCAAAGAAAAAGGAGAACTTCCAAGCCGCCATTGCATTGCATCTTGCCTATTACAACTTCGTCAAAACGCATGGAACAATCCGTTGCACCCCAGCAATGGAAGCAGGTATTGAAACGAGCGCATGGACAGTGCAGGATTTAGTCGATGCAGCGTCCTGATTACATACGCGGATTACAAGGGGCGATAAAAGCCACGCATGGTTGCGATTCGCACCACGTTGCCACTAGTCGCGTTGTATCTCAGCTTGAAGGTTAAAGTTGCTAGGGATGGCGATGTGGAGGTTTTTGACCTATCAGGCCATCCACAGGCGAAACGCTGTTATGCTTGGGGCTATGAAGATAGCGGACAACTGAGATCTACTGCCGTCTTAGAAATCCCTCCCGTAGATTCACCCTCAACGGCTGTTGATGTGGCAATCGCGGCCAAAGCTCGAAGATAATACCCCTTTACAGGATTTAATGTCCTCAGATAAGCCATTTAGGTTGAATGAGCACAAATCCCGAAACTCTTCGCCAAGACGACGATAAGGAGTTGGATCGTAAATTAATGTCGCCAGACTATAACGATCAGGGACGCGAAATGGTCCGGGCAGAAAT
>JBDSIH010000087.1:0-1894 GCA_039918055.1 Chthoniobacterales bacterium | reverse complement strand
AAATTCTGACCCCTTATTAAGTTCACTGTGTACCTCAAGTGTTCCGCCCATGAGTTCGGCAAGACGCCGCGAAATAGAGAGTCCGAGTCCCGTGCCACCATGGCGGCGTGAAATGCTGGAATCCGCCTGCGTAAAGGGTTCGAAGATACGACTAAGTTGCGCAGCAGTAATCCCTGATCCGGTATCACTCACAAAAAACTCATACATTACCCCATCGCTCGCCAGTCGCATACCGACGTTTATAGTGCCCTGGTCGGTGAACTTAAGCGCATTACCAACCAGGTTAAGCAGGATTTGCCGAAGCCGGCCGACATCCCCCTCCAGACTATCCGGAATGCTTTCATCAATAAGAACACAGAGGGTAAGTTCCTTTTCCTTGATTTGCTGAGCGAATAAGACACGTACATCTTCCAGAATTTCACGAGAGGCAAAGCCTGCCTTTTCTATCTCAACATGATCAGCCTCAAGCCGGCTGAAATCCAGAATATCATCCAGAATGCGTAATAGTGAATGCCCGCTGGAAGTAATAATCTGTACATAGTCCTTAGATTCCAGCGGTAGATCCGGAGTCTGTGCCAATAACTCAGAAAATCCCAGAATACCATTCAACGGAGTGCGGACCTCATGACTCATCACGGCGAGAAATTCACTTTTTGCACGCTCACCCGATCGGGCTTTTTCGGAAAGTTCCTTTTCCTGCGTAAGGGCAGCAGAGAGTTTTTCTTCGCGTCTACGTTCTTCCGTCACATCCCAGTTGATACCGATCATTCGCACGGCCTCTCCCGATTCATCGCGAAGGATAACACCCATGCCGCGAATATAGCGTTGAAGGCCATCGTCTATCCGTATAATGCGAAACTCCCTTTCGAAAGAATCCTTACCGCTGGACATTGCGGAATCATAAACGGCCCTTGCCCCCGCACGATCATCAGGATGTATGCTTAAATGCCACTCTTCCATGCATGGAGTAATATCCGCACTCTTTCTGCCATAGAGCATCAGCATCTGCTCGTCCCAATCCATTTTATGGGTAAGCAGATTAAAATCCCATGTTCCGACACGTCCGGCTTTGACAGCCAGTTGCAGACGTTCCAGTGCAAAAAACAGTTCCTGTTCGGCCTGCTTACGTGCGGTGATGTCGCGCAGAATACCGATAAATCGAAGTGGCCCGCCTGTTTCCGAATGAATGGGTGCAATGGATAAATCATTCCAGAATTCCCGCCCATCTTTGCGATAATTTAGGATTTCCCCTTCGAATGTCCTGCCTGCATGAAGGGCAGATCGCATTTTCAGAATGGTGGTTACTTCTGTATCGGCACCTTGAAGGATAGAGCAGCTTTCGCCAAGAAGCTCAGTTTCCTTATAGCCGGTAATTTTAGTGAAGCTCGAATTTGCATAAATGATGAGCCTGTTTTCATCGCAGATGATGACTCCTTGCGAAACTTCACCCAAGGCTCTTTCGCGCAGAAACAGTGCTTCGTCATTTCGTTTGCGTGCGGTAATATCGCGCGCTACAGCGATCATAACATTGTCACGATCAGACCAAAAAGCAGACCACATCAGACTTACCAGAGTGCCATTCTTATGGACATAGCGGTTTTCAAAATCTCTGGTGGCAATCCCCTCCATGACAGACTTCGCTGTTGTCTGCGTGATTTTCATATCTTCCGGATATACCAAATCAATAAAGGATCGTCCGATGAGTTCACCACTATTATATCCCAACACCGCTAAACTGGCCGCACTGACTTTCAGAAATTTGCCCTGTACGCCAATGGTGCAAATAATATCCAGTGAGTTTGCCATGATGAGCGCATTCATATGCTCCAGTGCTTTCTTCTCACGAAGTGTAGCACCCATTTCCAGACTGCGTTCTATTGCGGAAGGCAGCCTG
>JBDSIH010000086.1:0-4774 GCA_039918055.1 Chthoniobacterales bacterium | reverse complement strand
GGATTGCTACTCCGAATTCCGTTTTGCGAAAAATTAGGCGCGAATCGCAGCAATCTTGCGGCGGGCGAGGAATACTGCACCTACGCCGCCTACGACGAGAAGCGCGGTTGTGGAAGGCTCGGGAACGGGCGAAGTGCCGCCAAGGTCGAACTCTACAAAACCGATATTCTCAAAAGTTGTACCGCCGCCGGGAATGTAGGGATCGGTGGCAGGATTTGCCGTGTACCAGAAACTGCCAGGAGCGCCGGGGCCCGATAGACGATCCGTAAAGCCGCTTGCGTAGGCCTGAGTATACTCGGAGACGGCGGCGAGGTAGGCATCGTAGTCCTGCGCATTGGGGTCCGCATTGCCGCCGATCCAGCTCGAGAGCTTTCCTTCCGCTGCCGCGAGAGAGAGGAGGTAGAAATACTGGCCGGTGGATAATCCGCCAATCGTGGTGACGGGATTCATTGCGGCATCTGTGAAAGTCGCTCCATACAAATCCGTTGAGGAATTCAGGGCATTGGTGGCGATATTGACCGTGCTGTTCGACCAGCCGAAAACGATTCCGGCCACGAGATCACCGACCACTCTTCCGCCAAGGTCATTCTGAATACCCGAAGCGGCATAGTTATAAGTCGTATAGGTATAGGTAGCGGGAGAGGAGCCTGGATCTAGTGTCTTTGTCATGACGATGTAGCCCGGATTATTACCATAAATCCCCGTGGTCGCGTTCAGCTGGGCCTGGGGAATGAATATCTGGTAGCTGCCATCCGCACTCGTAATCACTGCGCCTGGCGCAGTGGATACTCCGAGGCCGGTAGCAGGGCTAAATGCGGATGAAAGCGCGGTTTGCGCGTCCCCGCTCAGTCCCGCACTCATGTCCGAGACGAATGCGGTGCCTGTCGTATAAGCCTGCGCAGTCTGCCATCCCGGAGGCTGGCCGGCGACCGCCCCCGCGCCGCTGTAGCCATAAAAGGTGCCACTCAAATTATAAGGATTGCCCGTAGTCGGAGCCGTAAAGCTGCTCACCGCCAGCGGTGCGGCGGCCGTCGTCGTCTGCAAAGTCGTCATCAGAGTTGTCCAGTCATGGTAGGAACCCGGGGAGGCCGCTGAAGACATCACACGGACGATGTTATTTGCTGGAGTTCCATCTCTTATTACCGCTGCAGTTGGCACCAGTGCTGCCACATTGGCCAATATGTTCGGATTCGCGGTAATGGGGTTATTGGAAGTAGCCGCAAGGGTAGCGCCGGTCGTGCCGTTGCGCATATTTGTGGCAGCGGGACCGGAAACGCCATCCACGTAGGAGAGATCCATGTTGCTCGTCGTAGAAGTCGGAGCGTTCAGAGTCAGCCCCAGCACAGTGGGTTCAAAGACGATGTAGGGCGAAGTGCCTGGAGCGCCGGGCGTAGGAGCGACGGTAAGCGCGGTGCTCCCGTAGTTCACATAGACGCGGCCCGAAAATCCATTCAGCGAAAAGGTGTAGGCATCGTTGCCATTGAAATAAGGAAGTGGAGTATTGGTGCCGGTCTGTAATGCGCCGCCAACATACACACCGCCAACCACGGGTGCTGACAGAGCGGTAATATTAAAGGACTTAAATACCGATGTATTATAAACGATGCCCAGAGACTCCAGCGTACTGCTGCCAATCGTCTGCGTGTTCGCGCCACCAGAATTTGAGAAAACTCCCGCAAAGGATACCCAGATCTGATTGGCGGCATCGTTCGTGCTCGCCGTATACTGCGTCTGATTATTGGCAATGACAAATGGCGTATTGACGTAGCTGCCATCAGCCGGCTGCTGTGCGAATGCGCTGCCAAGCGAGAGCAGGCCAGCCAGGGCCGGAAGCGCAAAAGCAAATCGCTGAAATTTAAAGGAGTAGCTACCCAGGGATGGCATTTTCATAATTTTTAAAGAAATACGAACGGTGAGAGCGGGGGGAATGCTCGTGGATTATTAAAAATTCCGCCTCCGCGTGTCAAATTCAAACATGCCATCTTTCAGAGAAAAATGGGGCACGGCACCCCTTCTTTCCTCTGCCAAATTAAAATTGCGCGAAGTCTTTGGATGCAAGCTCTTGCAAGCTCTTATGGGGGACGTGCTCCGCCGCGTTTTTAAACCTGCCCCTCATCAGGAAGCCTCCCCCATTGCCAAAGCCTCCCTCTTGCTAGATGATCCTGGTAATGATCACCTCCGCTGAATCCGCACACATCATGCCGATCTGGCTGGAAGTCTCCGCCATGTGCATCTCGGGATTTTTCGGCGGCGAAGTCGCCGCAAAGCGGGGCGCGCCCATTCTCGGCGTGCTCATCGGCGGCCTCATATTTGGACTCGGCGGCGGCGTGGTGCGCGATCTCATGCTCAATGTCATGCCCGCGGCCATTGCAAATTGGTATCTGCTTCCCGCCGTCGGGCTCGCCGTTCTGCTTGGCGGTGCATGCAGCCGTTTCATTTCACAAACCGGACTACCCATCCTCTGGATTCAGGCCCTGGCACTCGGCATGCTCGTCCTCATCGGTTGCGATAAAGCCTCGCACTTCGGCATCTCCGTCTACGCCGTCGTCGCCATGGGCGTCATCACCGCCATGGCCGGCGGCTCCATTCTCGATGTCCTATCCGGCACCCGCGCCGCGTTGTTAAACCAGGGCGCGTGGCATCTCACCTCCCTCGTCGCCGGTGCAGTGTGCTTTGTGATTCTGGAACATTTCAACCTGCCCGCGCTGGCCGGAATCGGCACCGTAATCACCGTCGTCGCAAGCCGCCTGATCAGCGCACACCTCGGCTGGCAATGCCCCGAATTTCCAAAGGGCAACAGCGAAAATCCGTAAGCCCGCAGCGTGGTAATCCCCCCCTCTTCATAGCCGCGTGCGTAAGCACGTGGTGCTTCGTAACAGCAATGTCCACGGCCTCACGGCCGCGGCTACATTCGGATTCGTAGCCGCCGCCGTGAGGCGGTGGAGGTCGCAGTAGAATAATTTCCCTGCAAAAATCACACCTCCGCGCGTTACTCTCGTATGCGGATATTTTCTTATACATTCGGACGGTGTGATCTCCTTAAAACCTTGGTCGTTTCGCGACAGCCTGCTATCCATTTTCCCATGGACAAAACGTTCCTCCCTCTCCTTGCCGTTTTCACATTGGCGTTCACTCCGGCGGGTGCCGCGCCTGCTGTAAAGACGCTCAAACAAATCCCCTCGCCTCTCGAATCCTGGCAGGAATGGGCCACGTGGGATGTCAATACCGCGCCGCCAAAATACTCAAACGTCAACCAGGCCTTCAATTCCTGGCCTGCGCGGCTGAGCCTCCAGGCGGATGCAAAGGGCGCGCAATTTGATGTCGCTGTAGAAGTTTTTCGCGACGACTGGTTCACTCTTCCCGGTGGTGATAAAGTCTGGCCCACGCAGGTGAAGGTAAATGGCGCGATGGTTCCCGTGATCCTGCACAACCAGCGGCCCTCCCTCTGGCTCACGCCGGGAAAATGGCGCGTGACGGGTGCATTTCAGTGGGCGGAAATTCCCCAGCAGATCGGCATGCCGCGCGAGATCGGCATGCTCGCATTGACCGTGGATGGCAAGCTCGTGGAATTCCCCGCGTGGGATGGCGATGGCAAAGTGTGGCTACGGAGGGATGTCACCAGCGACAAGGCGGAGAAGGATTTTCTCAGCGTGAAGATTTACCGCCTCATCGATGACGGCATCCCCATGTGGCTGCATACGGAGATTGAATTTGTCGTGAGCGGAAAAAGCCGCGAGGAGGATCTCGGCGGCGTGTTGCCCGAGGGTTGGAAACTTTCCGCCGTATCGAATTCCCTTCCCTCCTTCATCGACGACGCAGGCCGCATGAAGGTCCAGGTGCGCCCGGGTAAATGGATCATCCGCATGGATGCCTTTCAGCTAAACCCGCCGAAGGAGATCGCCTACGCGCAGGGCATTCACCCCGCCGCGCCGGATGAACTGATCGCCTTCCAGGCAAAGCCCGACTTCCGCCTCGTCGAGGTCACCGGCATTCCCGTCGTGGATGTTTCGCAGACAACTTTTCCCAACCAGTGGCGGAATTTCCCCGTCTATCGCTGGGATACCAGGGCGGGCTTCACGCTCGTCGAGCGCCAGCGCGGCATGGGACTTCAGAAACCCGAGGGCCTCAACATTACGCGCAAGCTCTGGCTGGATGAAAACGGCCGCGGCTACACCTTCCGCGACAATATCTCCGGGGTGCGACAGGATATCTGGAGACTCAATGCCGCCGCCGGTCAACAGCTCGGCGCGGTGCGTATCGACAGGCAGGGCCAGCTCGTCACCCTCGATCCGCAGACCGGCGCGCCCGGCGTGGAAGTCCGCACCCACACGCTGAATCTCGAAGCCGTCGGCCGCATGGATCGCGAGAAGCAACTCGCCGCCACCGGCTGGCAAACCGATGCCGCCGCGCTGAATATCACGCTCATGCTTCCTCCGGGCTGGCGTCTCTTCGCGCTCTTCGGCGCGGATAATGTGACCGGAGACTGGCTCACCGCGTGGTCGCTGCTTGATCTGTTTTTACTCCTTATTTTTTCGCTCGCGGTATTCCGGCTCTGGGGATTCGGCGCGGGCATTCTCGCCTTCATCGCCTACGGCCTCTCGTATCACGAACTCGACTCCCCTCACTACATTTGGCTCGCGCTGCTGATTCCTGTGGCTTTGCTGCGCGTCGTTCCCCCCGGCTGGGGACACTGCCTCATCCGCACATGGAAGTGGCTCACCATTGTCGTCCTGCTTTTTGAACTCCTCCCCTTCCTTGTCTCGCAGATCACCGT
>JBDSIH010000085.1:0-6121 GCA_039918055.1 Chthoniobacterales bacterium | reverse complement strand
ACGACACGGATTACTACTAACGGCGTCGGGCGCGGGGGGCGACGGCGAAGTAGATGATGGCGCCGATGATGTGGGTGAAGACGATGACGAGTACCCAGATGAGTTTCTCATTGTCTTTGAGTGCAGTATTGGTGAGCGCGTTGATAAGCGCGACGATCCAGATGACGAAGCTGGCTATGCCGAAGAGGAGGAAGCTGAGGATGAGCATTTCGGGAACCGTCGGGAGGCCGAATGCGAGGAGGGCTGGGAGCATTTCCCGCAGTGTAATTGCCTCCCTGCTTTCACGGCAATCACGAATATTCCAAGGCGTAGATGGCTGAAGAGGATAAGCGATGAAATCCTGAATCAATCGGGATTCTAATTTCCTTCCGTAAGAGGCTTCTGCGCGGGCATACTTCATTCATGCGAGAAATACGCGTCACCCCCATCAAAGTGTCGCACCCTTACGCGTGGCTGTGGGAGCCGCTTGAGGATGAGGCGACTTTTATCCTGCGTTCGATGTTCGGGGCGAAGGCGGTTTATCTCGATGGGAAGATGGTGCTGTGTTTTTCCAAAGGCGAGGAACCCTGGCGCGGCATGCTCATCTGTATGGAGCGCGACCAGCACGCGGCACTGCTCGCCGATTTTCCATCGCTCACTCCGCACAAAGTTCTCCCTAAATGGCTTTACCTCGCCGAAGCGCGGGATGACTTTGAAACCGTGGCCGAAAAAATCGTCCGCCTCACCCTGCGTCGTGATCCGCGCATCGGGATTATCCCGAAGGCGAAGAAGAAGATTAACCGCTGAGACGCGGAGGCGCGGAGAGGGGATTTTTCATAGGTAGGGCTGCCTCACCGAGGCGGCCGCGCTGCATTCCGAACGGACGACGTGGAAGTCGTCCCTCCAAAGAGGATATGCGATCCGACCCAAACTCATAATGAATTGCAAACATTGTCACACCCGCCGGCGGGCTCGGTGAGCCGCGCCCTACCTTCGGAGATTTGCGATTCGAGAGCGATATTTACAGGCGGCGTCTATTTTTCTGAACTCCGCGTCTCTGCGGTTCAACCCTTCTTCGCCTTACGGATTTTTGTGATCAGCGTATCCATGACCTTATTTGGCGGCACTTCCTGCCCATCGGAAACGGATTGGATTGCTTCCTTCACACGGTTTTCCAGCCAGCATCCGCCGATGGTCTCGCCGGATTCGAACGCGCGCGCCACTTCGTCGTGCACTTTGTCCTGCTCGGCGTGGGAAAGTTTGGGCAGCTCGCCGGTGAGGCCGTGCGGCTTGCCGATCATGAGATCATACATGGCAAGGGAGACGAGATACGCCGAGAGGCTGGGGTAGCCGAGGTCCTTCGCACGCTTCACGAAGCAGGGGTGCAGGACAGAGGGAACATTGGCCGTGAACTTTTGCGAGCGCATGGTTCTTTCATAATTCAATTTCCGGATTTTGAAAATGTTTTGCCAAACTTTGATACCGTATACGCGATTGCGAATAACGTCACAAAAGGTAGGGATGGTTGATTCGCTGCTCACCCTTCGATTGTCTGATTCGTTTCACTCAGCTGTCCCTAACCATCCCATTATTCAAATGGCACGCCGATTCATGCGTTGCGATGAAATTGAAAATGAATTTTGGACGCGATCAATTCCCCCCCTGTCAGCATTGAGAAGTGGGAGGGTTAGGGACAACCCTCCCTACCGTTATAGAATCCCGACAGAGTAATTGGGAATAACTCCGAAAAGTGGAGGGCAGGATGGCGTGCGGCGGATTGTGGACGCCGCGGCGCTTTACTTTTACAACTACGCACATGGAAATCGAAATTCATCTGCCGCCGCCGTTTATAAAGGCCGCGCGTGCTGCAAAGGTGGATCCCCGCGAGTTGACGCAGTGGATACTGGAGTCCTTCGACGCTTCCCTCGTCGCAGACGCCGCAAGGAACTTTAAGAATCTTATTGACGATGAGCGTGCAGGGTGATAATCACCATTGCAGCGAAGTAATCAAAATTGTATGCCGAGCCAACGAAAAAAAGGACTGAAGCTGCTGGGTGCGTTCGTCACCGAAGACGTGCACGCGGCATTCAATAAAAAAGCGGAATCCCGCGGTCTCGATGCCGCCGCTCTCCTGCGCGAGCTCATCGAAAAATATCTCGACCTCAAAACTTCAAAAAAGAAAATCCAATGACTAAAAAAAATTTATTAAAAGGTGATAATCACCCGAGTGAAGCCGTAATCCCCAAGTCGGAAGAATCAAGCGAAGCACCATCTCCTCGCCCTTCCGGCGCAAAAGTAGCGAAGCTACCGAAGTCTCCGGGATCTTCTGACGCAAAACAGGCGAAGCCTGTGAAGAAACTCTTTGTCGGTGCGGAAGTCGACAGGGCTACGTATGAGAAATTTCAGACCTGCGCGAAACAGAGCGACCGCTCGGTCAGTGGCATGATCCGGTTTTTGATCAATAACGCCGACTTCATTTTGTCTCAAGGTGATAATCACCTGCGGAGGTATGAATAGTGGATACCGTCAAGATATACGTGGAGCGTCACCGGCTCACGGCCGAGCCGTTCGATGACAGCGTGCACGCTCGCTGTGATCTCGTGCCGGATATCGAAGTCCTCGTAGAGATCGCGAAGGTGATGGACGACTACGATTTCGGCATCGCGTGGCTGGTGGACGATGTGCACAAGACTGACGAGGAGGGGAACGACATTGCGGGCTATCTCTTCCGTGCGGGCGAGGAGATCGAACTCAGCGAGGACGAGAAAGATGCCGCCGTGGACGAACTCGCCGAGGAGATTGAGCGTCGCATCGATGAATCCGCGCACGAGGACCGCTACCAGGCGTAGGGCCACTACTCGGCGTAGGGCCACTACTCGGCGTAGGGCCAACGGCAGAGCGGGGAAGTGCCGGAATTTTTACACATCAAAGGGAAAGTTATGACTAAAAAACCAAAGACGAGGCCGCGCACACGCGGGAAACCGAAGCCGGTAAACCAATGGATCGAGGCGTCGAAGTATCTGCGACGCCGCGGCTACACCTGGGAGGAAATCGACCGCTGGCTGGATATGACATTCGAAGCGCAGATCTTCCTCGGAGTTCCAAGAAACACCCCGGTGCTTTTTCCCAAAGCACCACACCCACGCACTACCAAACGTCCACGCCTATGAAAAACACACTCGATTATTTTCTCGTCATTCCCGTCATCGGAAGCATCCCGCTCGCGCTGTGGCTGGCCTACCGCCTCGGGTGCAAGGCGATGGATTTTAAATGGCGAGAAGCCATCACGTGGACCGACCACCCCGAAGAAATCGCCCGCATGGTCGCGAAGGGCCGCCGCCGCATGGAAGCCGACGACACCAGCCGAGAGGAGTATTACTACGACTATCTGCCGTCCGTGTGGGCATCCAAATGGATCGCTGCCGCAGTGATTACCAGCCTCGCCATCGCGCTCGCGGCCTACCTGTTTACCACATGCTAGAGGAATGGGAATGGAACGAAGAGACATAGACAGACCAAAGGTCTGCCCGAAGGGGGAGGAATGAATCAATTCACGGAATGCTACGTCTGCGGAGATGACGAATACACCGTCATCTTCGCGACGCCGCTGCAGAATTTTTACATCTGCCTGCCGTGCCTCCCGCACTTCAGCGCCGCGCATACGTTGTGCCGCCACATGGAGGATATGCACGATGCGTTTTGAGATTTCCACATGAAAACCAAATTCCGCCCAACCGCTATTCACCGGCTACGCCTTTGATGGAAACCGAATCTACAATCTATCGACCTTCGTAGGCAGCCAGCTCAGTTGGAGGGACGACCTCCGTGTCGTCCGCGCTGAGGTGCTACGGCGGCGAAACAGGTCACGCCTGCCCGGAACGGACGACGCGGAGGTCGCCCCTCCAACGGAGGATTCCTACTCCGAACTATGAATTTCAAATGAACACCATCACCCAATCTGCGCTCGATGAACTAAAAATTCAGATCGAGCAAAACCGTCTCCAGGATTCCGGCTCGCCCGGCGTGCCGTCCTGTAATGAAAAGGGGGCTGCGCCCCGTGCCTGAGCGATTATTACGTCCCGGCATCCTCACCAGCGAGCGCATCAATATGCTCTCGATGGGTGCGGAAATATTTTACCGCCGCCTCATGTCCGTCGTCGATGACTTCGGGCGCTTCGATGCGCGACCATCCATCCTGCGTGCGTCGCTGTACCCGCTCCAGATCGACAGAGTCAGCGAAGCCAGCCTCATGGAATGGCGCGCCGAAGCCGTCTCTGCCGGGTTGCTCAGCGTCTACAGCGTCCAGGGCAAGGAATACCTCGAGATGAGTAACTTCCGCCAACGCCTCCGCGCCGCCAAAAGCAAATACCCTGGGCCTACGGCCCCTTTGCGTGAAGAAGAGTCTGCGACTCATTTGCATCCCGAAAGGGAAATTGAATCGTTTCCTCTTAACGTTGAGCAGCCACCGTCCGTTCTTCCTGTTACTGCCCCTGCGGCCAGCAGCCCTCGGGATATAAAGCCAACAACGTTGGGGCAGGACAATGTCATGCGTCAGCATGGCAATGCCCTCGGAGGCGGAGACGGAGACGCAGGCAGAGACGATAAGAAGGCAACTTCGTCGCTTTTATCATTTTCGCTGTTAGCAGTTATTCCCGATTTCCAAAACGAATGGCAATGCTTCCGCATGCACCGGCAGAAAATGCGAAAGCCACTGACCACCCGGGCAGAGGAACTCATTCTTGGAAAGCTGAGCGAATACCCCGCCCGCGCCATCGAAGCCCTGCGCACCTGCCAGGAAAAAGGCTGGCTCTCTTTCGAGTGGGATTGGCTGTCACGATCACAAAACGCCGCTTACGGGAACGGACGCAGCAACGCTGCCGTCTCGCTGGGACGCCGCGTAAGCAAACCCATCCCCCGTACCGGAATCGACCCCGCAAATTTCCACGCCTTCTGCATCGAAGAATACGGCGAAGCCAAAGGCGGCGACGTCACCGTGAATAATGCACCCGACACGGTGATTCGGGCTTATTTGGAGAGTGGGGAGAAGGAAACGGAGTGAGCTTTTCACTGTTCAATCCCCGCTCATAATGACTTGCGGAAAATTGGTAGCTCTCTGTCAAGATGCAAGACATGTCCCCTTTCTCATGCAAGGCATCGTTTTGCATGAAAATTACCGGGCTATTGCACTACGCGATTCGCCATTTTCAGCCTTTGTAGAGAATCATTATGCTTTTTCAAAGCGCCAGGATCTTTAACCCATTCTGCGATTTGCGCATCGGTTGGCAATGTCTTCAAGATGAAATAATCCAGCACGGGCTTATAGCGCCTATCGTTTACCTGAGTGAATCCTAATTCCTGGTTGATTAAAGGAACCGTATAGTCATCTCCAAATTTTATATCCTTAATAATATAAATATTCATCCCGTGTCCGCTGGTTTCATCGAAAGTTGTCGTCACTTTAAAGGGAATGCTGACCCTATTCACGTCTCTATAATTTTCAAACAGCCAAGTATCTTTCTGGGGAATACGCGGCAGATCCCGCACAATCGATTCCAGTCGCATATTATCACTTTTATTATTTGAAAATACTACAGTCAGTGAACCCTTTTTCAGGGTGAATTTTTCGTGTTCTTGTGCTGAATATATTTCACCCTTCCCATTACTCAGCTCTCGAATTATATCCGGCGGCAAATTCCCAAATTGACCAATGGAGTCGAATGCCAAATCGTGGTAATATCGCGTTCGCTTATCTGGATCACTCGCAATTGTTAATAATTGTTTATCAATGTAACGGTATAAAAGAGAACCACGTCTTATTTCCCATATATCTCCACCGCTTGGAATAGGAAGATTGCCAGGGAAATAATTAGCATAAAAGTCAGGTCCTATTACTAAGAGGCAATCACGAGTGTTTTCAGATTTCTTCTCAAGAAGGTTCCTGTAAGAAATGATTAATTCGTCGCGGTTATCAGCGTCAACGGTTTCAAGTTGTTTGCGATAGCTGTCAACTTTTCGATTAATCTCGGCTTTATTAGCAACATTGGGGGTGTAACTGTCTTTAAACTGATATTTAATTTGAACTGCCTGAGTAATCGGTGATTGCACAAATCGTTTCAACACCTCCAAAGCATCTTGTGCGTTG
>JBDSIH010000084.1:0-4016 GCA_039918055.1 Chthoniobacterales bacterium | reverse complement strand
GACACGGGCAATGTTTTTTTCTTTCGACATTCGGAAAGAGTGAAGCTAGCGGAAATCATCCATTTTGCCACGATAAACGGCAATTATGGATGTAGAATCAGGACTATGAATCGCAGGTTAAAACTTCATGAAGAATCTTTTGCAGGGCGGGGCGCGCTTTATCGGCCAGTGTTTTATTTCCATAGGCGACCCAGGAGACAGAAGATGTCGTATCCAATGGAGCATCGGGAAAGCCGCCAAAAGGTGCTTCATAAATCACGCCAGCTTCTTCAAGTAATAACGCGCAGCAGGCATCATAGGGGTGGCAGACTAGAGAGTCATCTAGTGTGCATTTTTTCAACACAAGAGGGCGCACATCCGCGATGAGACGATCATGTCCGCAAAGCAATTCATAGAATTGTCCGCCCGTGGATATATACTGATCATCGAAGATGCGGGGAGACTTTGCACTGCCAAGTCCGTAGAGCGTATCCCATAGTTTTTCTTCAATCGTAGCGGTAAGCACGCGACCTTCGGGAAAGAATTTGCAGAAGGAGGAGAATCCATGAAGAAAATCCGTGGCCTTTGTTGCGGTGAGCGTCAACGGCTGGGTTCGCCTTTCGAGCAGATGAAAGGACTGTGCGGTAATACCCTGACCACGAACAGCGCTAATCTGGTCGGCCCGCCATTGCTTGGACGTGGGAAGTTCCGTCATCGCAGCAACGGTGATGTGGGACAGTCGGGTATCTGCTCCCTGCTGCGGCGCAAGAGCGATAAGTGCCCACGCTGAGCGCTTGTCATACATGATGCCGCGCGTGCCATCGATCGGATCAATAATGCACTTCCATTTTGTCGCATCCACAGGGGCGGCCGGAAAGGTTAGTGGGCCACAGTCCTCACTTCCCTCCATAACAACTTCCACGGGTTCCGATGCAGGCCAATTTTTTTCGAACCATGTAAGGATGGTTTTCTCGCTGATCTTATCGATGGCGTAAATGGTGTCGGATGCAGATTGATGGGCAACCGCGCAGTGTTCTCTAGTATCGGTCGTTCTGCATTCCCAGATGGCATCGCGAATGGAATCGCCTAGGCGACAAAGTAGCAGGCGCAACTGATCCAGCGTCATTCCTGTTCTTTCCAGCGGTAGGCATCCGGAACGGTAATGCCGATCTGATCGAGCACACGGCATACAACGGTATCGGCAAGTTCATCAATGGATTCCGGGCGCGAATAAAAACTCGGCATGGCAGGAAGAAAAATCGCGCCCGCTTCCAGAAGCGTAACGACATTTCGCGCGTGGATAAGGCTCCATGGGGTTTCTCTTGCTACAATGACTAATTTTTGCCGCTGCTTGAGAAAAACGTCCGCAGCGCGAAGAATCAGATTTTCGCTGGTACCGGCGGCGATGCGACCCACCGTTCCCATGGAGCAGGGAATGATGACCATGGCATCAAACTGGGTGGAGCCGCTTGCGAACGGAGCATTCATCGTTTTTTCAGAATGCTCGATTACATTGGGAGGAACTCGCAGGGAGCCGATTTCTTCATGGATCACCTGCTTTGCAAAAGGACTTAACACCAGATGAATTTCATGCTCCGGTGTTTGCAGGCGATCAAGCAAACGCTGTAGATAAATTGCGCCGCTGGCACCGGTGGCTGCGATGACGATTTTCATGATTTATAAAGCTTTTCTGAAAGTGCGAAAAAGCGAAGACAATTCGTTTATACCTGTTTTTTACGCGAGGGAGTTTTTTGTTTTTCCTGCTTTAAAATAGTCGAAACATCCTTGCTGATCAAATTAGCGCGTTCACGCAGGGCATTCAAAAAGGACTCAGAGATAGGAGATAGCCTCCCTTTCCAGAAGGCGCCAATTGGTAATGAAGGGAAGGCACTCAATGGAATAATGCGAACAGATTTTGGAATTGAGGTGCCGGGGGAAAGAATGGAGAGGCCAACGCCTAGTCCATGAGAGACATATTCCACAATCAAATCCACGGAGCTTACTTCCATTACAACCGACATGTCCGTTTTTGGCTTTCCAGCGTGCGTTGAAATAAACGCGGCAAAAGTTCATTCGATGGTAAGCTGATCAATTCCAGTTTGCCGGAACAGCCTTCATTCAAAATTTCTGACGCTTTACGGAAGGCGGTATTTTTTGATACCAGCAGCACGAGTGGCAGATCAATCAGGGAGCAGTATTGCAGACCGGGTGGAAGGGTTTCCTCCATGACGGTTATCGCCAGATCGGTTTCTCCACGCTGCACGAGTTGCTCTCCCTGGCGTTGCCCCGCTTCCTGAAGACTGATTTTCAGATGCGGAAATTGAGAGCGTAATCCATGTAGCAGTTCCGGTAGATGATCCCGCATCATCAACGTGGGTCCTGCGAGACGAATCTCCTGCGAGAGTTGGCCACGAAGTTCCGCCTCTACATTGGAAAGGCCCGTAAAGAACGGCGCAATATATTCATAGAGGCGTTCGCCGGAACGGGTGAGGCGAAATGGTTTTCTCTCGAAGAGCTTAATCTGCAGATATTCTTCAAGCTTGAGTAGCTGGGCGCTTACCGAAGGCTGTTGAACACCATAGGGCATGTTCCTGCATGCGGAGACAATCCCTTCATAGCGCGCTACATAGTAAAAAAGTTCAAGATGATGGGTATTCATACATTGATTTAATCAATGTTGTATTAAAAATTATCGATTATGTAAATTACATCCTATTAGGTATTAGTCTCCCTACAACAAGACGCCATGAATAAAAATCATCTAAAAAAAGAAACTGATAAGTGGCTTTCACAACAAATCATTGATGACGGGCAACAAAAGCGGATTTTGGCGCTCTATCCGGATTCCGGGAGAAACTATTGGATGCTGGCTTTCGGGGTTATAGGGGTTGTCCTCTGTCTTGGGGGAATCAGTCTGATAGTTGCAAGCAACTGGAAGGAAATTCCTGCACTATTGAAATTTATCTGCGCATTGCTTTTATTGATTGGCTCCACTGTTTTCGCAATCGAAAGCAGGCGTAGAAAAATGCCTGCGGGTTATTCGGAAGCGTGCTGGCTGATTGCTTCAGCACTCCCTTTGCTGTGTCTGGCTTTGATCAGCCAGATTTTTCACCTTGAGGGTAAAACTTCAGATCTTTTTCTCATCTGGGTGATTTTGATTTCGCCGCTGCCTTTTCTTTCCGGCAGCGTCACTTCACTTGTTGCATTGTTGATTTCCATCACTGCGCTGATTGGCGTGGAAATGGCGGACTGGAACTCTCTATCCTTCAGCCAAGGATGCCTGATTTTTATTGCGTGGGGTGTTATTTGTTTTCTGGCAGCGCAGCTTTGTCGCTGCGGGCACGCAGTATCTCAATGGATAATCGCGGAATTTTGGGGATTGGTTACCGCTTTGCTGACGATCTATGTCTGGGGTTTTGCAACTTTTTTTAGGAGCGGATACGATTTGTGGATATCGAAGTGGTTTGGAATATTCCTGATTTGTTTGGGACTTATTTTCAGGGGATATCGTTACGCCCGGCCTCATCAGGTAAATCTGGGGTTCGTTTTTATCGCGCTGGTAATTGTTTCCACATTTATACGTCTGGTGGGGAGCATGATGCATACAGGTTTGATTTTTATCATCGGAGGATTAGGGCTTCTGATCCTTGTTTTTTGCCTTGAACGACTGCGGCGCGGTGTCCTTGGCCGGATGTCTCACTAAACCTTGATTATATTCCAATTATGAAAATTAAATTGCTATACGCAGTCTTACTGATTCAAACCACTTTCTTCATTGCATTATTTGCATGGCATCAAACCGGACTAAGTGCGCCCTCCGTTTTACTTCGTACCGTGCCAGTTGACCCAAGAGACCTGTTGCGGGGAGATTATATGATCCTTCGGTATGAGGTTGGAAAGCCTGCGGAGATCGCGTCTTTGGCCGAAGATCAGATTCTCTTTTCCGTTTTAAAACCGGATGGTAAATTTTTTATCCTGGATCGTGTTCAGACAACTTCTCCTTCCAAAGGAGAGATATTTCTTAAAGGAAGATATAA
>JBDSIH010000083.1:0-5479 GCA_039918055.1 Chthoniobacterales bacterium | reverse complement strand
GCGTAAGAGCCGTAAGCGCAAAGAACCCCATCGTTCCTTCACTCAAAAATCGGGAAAGCCAGTTTTTCTGCGAGGCGGCGGGGGTGGTAAGACTAGACATATTCCAAAGCAAAAGCGTTTCACATTCGCAAGGGCGTGGCAATCGCTTCAGAGAACAATCCTCATTGGAGGGCGGACTTCCATGTCCGTCGTCGAATTCTGTTAACCTATAAATGGAGAAATTTGGCTCAAAGGTAAATATTCAATAAAATTAATATTTACTTTAACTTTATTTATATTATTCAGTGATTTAATTTCATTTTATGCAAAACGAAGACATTCCCAAGGAAAGCTGGATAGATTTCCTTAGTCAGGAAGACACGGCTTTTTTAAAGCGTTTCGTGCTCGCCTCGGGGTCGCTCAAGGAACTAGCGAAAGCTTACGATGTCTCATATCCCACGATCCGACTTCGTCTCGATCGCATGATCCAAAAAATCGAAATCATCGAAAGCAGCAAAGCTGGAGATGCGTTTGAACGCCAACTGCGCGGATTACTGGCGGATGGAAAACTCGATGAAACGACGTTTCGAGAAATTCTGACGTCTTATAGAAAGAAAAAAACAAAGGAGAACACTCATGAATAAAAACAATCTATGGTTCTATTGCGTTGTACTCATAATTTCCTTCAGCGAAAGAAATTCGGCTTTTTCTGCTGAAGGTGAGCAAACGCTGATGCCGCTAAAAATGGAGATGAAAGCCAGGGCGGGCTCTTTTTCTTCATCCGGTGGAAATACAAACGTCGGCATCTCTGCAAATCAAGGACAGGAAACGCGGGTCACACTTTGTCAAATCGACTCTCCGCCGATTACAAATCAAGTGTACGCCATACGTGGTGAGGTTCGTTACAAAAATGTGCACGGAAATGCTTATTTGGAAATGTTGAGTGCCTTCGAGAAAGGAAAAAAACTCGATTGGTATTTTTCAAAAACACTTAGCGATACCGGCATGGCTAAAAAGTTATCCGGTGATTCTGAATGGAGAGATTTTATTCTCATTTTCAACCGTCTTGGAGTAGATGGCCCCGCTCCAGACCGGATAATGCCACCGCCCACAAAATTAGAGTTTGGAGTGACGTTACCTTTGGGCGGCGAGATAAGTTTACGCAACATTTCCCTGATTCAATACGATCAATCTATAGGCATTCCCAATGAAGTCGCAGGTCTAAACTCGTCACAAATACCAAATCCATCACAACAATTTGCACCGTTCGATCCTATAAAAATATCCGCTGGTATGTTAGCCGCCTGTCTAGAATATAAACCTATCGCACTTCAGGGTTCACCAATTGAGGTTATAGCCAACGATAATAGAATCCTTATCAAATCTGCCAGTGAATCGACAATTCGAATTTGCCAATTTGATTTCTCTCACATTCGTTTAACGCAACGTATTTATGCAGTGCGAGGAAAAGTGCGATGTCAGGGCGTGCCCAAACGAGGATACCTAGCTATGGAAAGTATTTTTTTGGCGGGAGGTGGAGGACCTGTGACATGCTATACTAATCCAGTAGGAAAACCCGTGTCATACCTTCTCAATGAATTTCAAGGCTCTTCAGATTGGGAGGATTTTCTCCTGCCGTTTGATCGAAAACAAGTCAGCGATCAACTCGGGATAAAGACCGCTCCTGTAAAGGTTAATTTGAATATGACGCTGACTCAAGGTGGAGAAGTAGAACTCAAGGAAGTGACGTTAGTTGAATACTCGGATACATACGCTAACGACCTTGAAATATTCAGCCGCGATAATAATTTAATCCAATTAAATAATATCTTAAACGTTACCACACCCGAAAAAGTCGATAAAATCAAATATAGGCTACTGTCTAAAATTGCAGCAGGATTATTGGGACTACTTGCGATCACCGTAATTGTGACAGCCAAAAAATTACGAAGAATTTCCATTTTGTTCGGACGGATTGGTTGCATCATTGGATCACTACTTCTTCTATCTGGAAGTATTACGGCGATTATCCGACAGCCTTATGAAATTTACTCCCCTCTACTTTTATTAGGACTGATAGGAACGGCGATTTTTAGTGCTGCAACAGTCGCGTTGATCAAAATTACGCGCCAAGAGGAATTGCGAAAAATCGCTGCCATGGACGCAGGAATGTAAAGTAGCTAAAAAGTGTTTCCCAACAGGCCGGATCATGGCAATCTCCGGCGCATGTCCTCCCCTCATGAAGATATCCATAGTGAAGAGTTTCTTCACAAAATGATGCGCAGGCAGTTGCGGCTTTCGATCTGGTGTGGCGTTACGTTCTGCATCGCGCTTCTTGGCATGCCGCTTCTTAATTATTTCCTGCCGGAAGTGATGGCAACGGAAGTCTGGGGATTCAGCCTGACGTGGCTGATTCTGGGGGTGTTGTTCTTTCCGTTCGTCTGGATCATTTCGCTGGTTTTTATTCGCCGCTCGATAGCGATGGAGAAAAAAGTGGGAGACGATTATGCAAATTGATCCGTGGATTGTTGCACTATCGCTCGTGACGGTGATCGTCACTATCGGGATGGGATTCTGGACGGCGAAACATTCCAAGTCCGCGAGTGATTTCTTTGTGGCCGGAAGATCGGTTTCCGTAGGCTGGAATGCCTCCGCAATTTCCGGCGAGTATCTTTCTGCGGCGTCCTTCATGGGCATCGCGGGCATGGTGATGAAGGTAGGATACGACGCGCTCTGGTATCCCGTCTGCTATGCGTGTGGATATTTGTTTCTGCTCTTGTTTATTGCGGGACCTCTGCGTCGCTTCGGAGCCTACACGATTCCGGATTTTGCCGAGGGGCGTTTTGATTCGCCAATGTTCCGCAAGATCGCGGTGATCTTTGTGCTCTTCATTGGATTCTTTTACACGATGCCGCAGATGAAAGGCGCGGGCACAACGCTGGCGTATATCTTTCCCGGACTTCCCTACTGGGCGGGCGTCGTGGTGGTGGGTGTGATCATCACCTTCAATGTCGCGCTCGGCGGCATGAAGGGAATCACACTGATACAGGCGTTTCAGTGTTGGATGAAGATGTTCGCGATCAGCGCGCCGATCTTTGTGGTCATGGCTTTCTACGGAACCTACGGCCAGAATCTTTCCATCAATCTGCCCGCCAATGCGGCAAAGCCCCTCCCCGCGCATGTCGAGCGCGTGAAGCTTCCTGAAAAAGCGCCTGCGGATAAAAAATGGGTTTCCCCGTTTGGTTCGTTGACAACCAAAGCGGCAGCGGCGGCGGGATTAAGCCCCGCAGAGCAAAAGCCCTACTCGCTCCTCTACACGTATTCGCTGATCATCGCGCTTGTCTGCGGAACGGCGGGACTTCCTCACATCCTCGTGCGCTTTTACACAAACCCCGACGGCATGGCCGCGAAGCGAACAACCATGTGGGTGATGATTCTAATCGGCGTCTTTTACGTCTTCCCTCCCATGTTTGGCGTGATCGGGCGCAATCTGCTTCCCGAATTATACTCCGCTGTGGGCGCGAAAGGGACGGACAAGATCGTGCTGGAGCTCCCTCTTCTGCTGAATCACAAAGTTCCCGGACTCGGCTCGATTCTGAGCGGACTCACGTGCGCGGGAGCCTTTGCAGCCTTCATGAGCACCTTCAGCGGACTACTCGTCTCTATGACTGGCGCGCTTGCGCATGACGTGTATGGACGGATGCTGCGCCCTCAGTCCACTTCGCACCAACGCCTCATCGCCTTCAAAGTTTCGGCTGTTTTAATTGGGGTTGTCGCCGTCGTCCTAGGTATGCAGGTCGAGCCGCTGGAAATCAATTTCATGGTCGGCCAGGCATTCGCCATCGCGGCGGCGAGTTACTTCCCCCTGCTCTTCATGAGTGTATGGTGGCGCGGCATGACGATCAAAGGCGCGGCAACCGGAATGCTTACGGGCGGCACGCTGGCGCTTCTTGGAATCACGCTCACGAGCGTCTGCGATATCGTGCTCATCACGAGTCAGAAAAATGGAACGCCGAATCCACTGCAGTTTGTGCAGGATTTCTGGCTCGCGCATCCCGGCATCCGCATTCTCTGTGAGCAACCCGCGATCTGGACCGTTCCCCTCGCGCTCACACTCATGATCGTGATTTCAAAATTGACCCGGAAGGAAATACCCGCCGACGTCCGTATGAAAATGCTCGTGCTTCACGCGCCTGAACAACTCGGCCTTAAGCAGGAATACATTCAGGAGCAGCAGGCACCCGCGCACTAACATGAAATTTGTGCCACGCAGCAGGGCGGGAAAAGTCAGACTTTTCATGCTGCTGATTTTGTTGTGCGTCATTGGCTATATCAGCAATGTGCAGGTTCTTTATTACTACCTCTCTTATCGCCCGCATGAGGGGGACATTGTTTTCCAGTCGATACCAAAGTGTGATCTTGTCGATGCCATCGAAGGAGCCACGCATTCCCCCTACTCGCACTGCGGCGTCGTCTTACGGGAACATGATCAGTGGGTGGTCATCGCGGCGATTAGCGAAGTTCGCGAAACTCCCCTTCTTCGCTGGATACAGCGTGGACGCGGTGCGGGGTTTGCGGTTTATCGTCTGAAGCCAAGCTACACGGCCTCGATTCCCGAATTTAAAAAACACCTCGTTGGATATCTGGGTCTGCCTTACGACTACGATTACGATATGTCCGACAAGGAGATTTACTGTTCGGAACTTGTCTATAAAGCCTTTAACAAAACGACCGGTGAGCAAATGGGCAAGCTCGAAAAACTGAGCGACCTCGATTGGAAACCCTATGCGGATTACATTAAATCCATTCAGGCGAATAACCTTCCGCTGGATCGTGTAATGATTACGCCAAAATCTTTATCCGAAGCGCCGCAGATCGAATTGTATTCCCGCAAAGGTCTTTAAAATTCTTTCCAGGAAAGGCGGGACTGCCACCCGCCCTTCCTGATCGGAAGGGGAAAATCCTTATTTGGTCATGTCATCGTGGATCGTGTAGAGCAGGGAATCCGCAGGAGTCCGGCTGTCGCCACTGAGTTCCCAGAACATGACACCTCCAAGCGCACTGCTACGGACGAAGGCGGTCTTCTCATGTATCGACGACACATCGTCATAAGTAATGAACGTTCCATTGTTATCTCTGGCATCGTAGACCCATGGAACTTTCGCGCTGTCATCCCAATGGCGGATGTAGACGCTGGGTTGGGAAGCAAGACGACTCTGGATGTCCTTATAGTCGAACATCCCGGTATCGTCATACGAACCCATAGGGGCACCGCTTGCAGGTTGATTAAGACCACCATTACCAGAGCCTGCGTTCTTCCACGAGCGCCCGTAGAAAGGCACACCGAGGACGAGTTTCTTCGCAGGTGCACCGGCGGCGATGTAATTATGAACGGCTGCCTGATCGGTGAGCTGATCCCCTGCCGCACCGTAGAGCGCGGATTGGTGGTTCGTCACATTTTCCCATGCGCCGTGCATGTCGTAGGCCATGATATTGATCC
>JBDSIH010000082.1:0-5278 GCA_039918055.1 Chthoniobacterales bacterium | reverse complement strand
GCAGGGATATCCATCGCGCTTCTGGTATGGGGGGCCTTGTCTTTCCCATTCTATGCAAAAGTCGGCATCGTTGTTTCTCTGTGTAATTACTTTCTCTTTTTTGGACCCGCCTTTATTCGCGGACGGATGCAGCAGGGAAAAGCTGCCATTCGCAGAAATGAATTTAAGCAAAAGTCTCTTCCTGAAGAGGAAGCCATGAATCGCTGCGCCGTTTGCAACCGCACTAATCTGTCAAATCCCGAATTGGAATTTCGCGTTGCAGGCGATGGCAATGATTACTGCCTCGAACATCTTCCCCCATCATAACGATCTTTAGAAAGAGCGCATGCGCTCTAGCACTCTCATCGCGAGACCATCCTCTATAGACTTGCGCACTTTTTGAATGCCCGCCTCCATATCCGTAGCGATCCCTGAAATAACCACGGCTGCGGCCGCGTTCAGTATAACGGCATCACGTCGAGCGTCCGTTATCTTCCCCTTAAGAATACCTTCTATAATGCAAGCATTTCTCGCAGCGTCGCCCCCGACCATGATCGAGCCATCACATTTTTCAAAACCCAGATCGAGAGGATCGATGGTAAAATCTCTGGAAAACCCATTCACAATTTCAATGACACGCGTTGGCGCGGTAATGGATATTTCATCTTCATTGGTGTTCCCGCATACCACCCACGCTCGTTTTCTTCCAAGCCGGATCAGGCTTTGCGCATAGATATCCATCAGGCCCTCGGAAAAAACGCCGACCAGCTGACAGTCCGGATCTGCGGGATTAATCAGCGGACCGACGATGTTAAAAATGGTGCGAATGCCCTGTGCGGCAAGCAGCTGCCGGACGGGCGTAACCGCCCGAAAAGCAGGATAGTAATCCCTCGCGAAAAGAAAAACTGCGCCCGTTTGATCCAGGCAATTCATAGCCGCCTCGGCAGAGAGGTGAATCGACACTCCCAGCGCTTCCAGAACATCCGCGCTTCCACATTGCGAGGTAACACTCCTGTTGCCCTGTTTCACAACGCGTGCTCCGCAGGCAGCGGCCGCAAACATGGCACTCGTCGAGACATTGAAGTAATCCTTTCCGTCTCCTCCCGTACCACACACATCAATGCGCGGAATGGAATGCGCTTGTTTATCAGAAGGAAAAGGCAGCGACATTTCCTTTAATATATTTACAAACCCGGCAACCTCTTCGGGGGACTCTCCTTTTTCATGAAGAGCGCGCAGAAAGTCCGCGCGTTCTGCCACGTCGTTTTTCTCATCAACCAGCCAGAGACAGGCGGCATGAACCTGTTCAGGATCAAGCGATCCTCCTTCACGAAGCGTGGCGATTAAATCTTTCATGGAATACGAATCCTAACCTCGTCCCGCCCGCTTAATTTGCAATTCCGCAAATCTTGCCGCCAGTTCCTCCGCAGCCCACTGCCCGGAAACCTGTGGCTTATCCAGCCATCCGTAATTCAGGACAGAACCAGCCTGCGCGCAAAGTAAGCGCGATACTTTTCCAAAGCGCCCCATCCCCATCACGGAAAGCGGCAGCTTATTGGAGAAATCAAAAACACTCATCAGACGCAGCAATGCGGCCAGAGAATCGACTGTCGCTGCGATCTTTACAATATCCGCCCCCGCGTCTTCGGCGCGGCGGATCGTTTGCCGCAGACGCGCGACGGATGGGGTCGCCTTAAAATCATGAAAGGAAAGAATCAGCCGACAGCGATGCGCCTGCGCAGAACGCACGGTTTCCTTCAGCTTCGCGACGGAGGCAAGTTCTACATCGATAAGGGAAGCGACATCCAACCCCTCATCATAGAGCGCTGTACGCTTTAAAACATTTTCAGGGCCCTTACCCCCTTCTGAAACACTACGCACAGTCCAGATAACAGGCAGCGGTAGCTTTCGCAATGCGGAGGACCGAACCTGTGCGGGCAGCAAATCCGCACGAAACTCCACGGCATTCAGTGCCTTCCTGTGCTTCCCGGCGCTGGCAATGCCCCCGCTGCTATGGAGGGTTCCCACAACATTGATCTGTTTGATATTCAACATGTTTTTTCTTTGACGGGGTAATTAAACGTTTGTTACGCCACTAACACTCGCTAGCATGCGAGCGCAGATATGCTGGTGCGAAAACAGGAAATCAATCTCCAAATTAATCAGATTACGGATGCAGCCATGTTGGCGATCGTATTTTGGGGATGCTATTTACTCCGCCACCATCGTCTGATTAATGTCGATTTCCTGCCAGATATCGCTCCCTTTTCGGAGTTTCTCTGGATCCTCGCGGTGATCGTGCCCTTCGGTCCGTTCCTTTTGGAGCTACAGGGGTTTTACCAATACCCCATCGAGAAAACTATCTGGAAAAGCCTGATCCAGATTACCCGTGCTGGGGTATGGCTAGGCCTCCTGATTGCCATCTGCGTTATTTTCTTTAAACTCAGCGTGCCCAGCCGTTCGGTAGTCCTGCTGTTTCTCCTCCTGGCTCCTGTCGCGTTGATCCTTCGAGAGCGGTTATTTATAGGCATCTATCTTACCCGCATGGAACACGGACAGGCGAGAGAGCTGATTCTTGTCGCTGGCGAGCCAAAGAAAATGCAGGAAGTCATCGAATCCATGACCATTCTGCAGCGCATGGAATTAAAAATTGCCGAAGAGGTTAATCTTGAGGAAAACTCCATCGGCTTCCTCGTGGATAAGATTCACAGCCACTCCGTAGGGCGAGTGATCCTTGCTTTCAGCTCGATGGATCTCGATCACGTGCAGAAAGCCATCGAGGCCTGCGAAATCGAAGGTGTGGAAACGTGGCTCTGCGCAGACTTCATCAAGACCTCCATCGCACGTCCGACTTATGAACTTCTGGGAAATCGCCCAATGCTGGTTTTCCGCTCCACCCCGGAAGTCTCGTGGGCATTGCTGGTTAAAACAGCCATTGATAAATCGTGTGCCATTTTTGGACTGGTTATGGCTTCTCCCGTCTTCCTTCTCGTTTATGTGCTGATGAAAATCACCTCCCCGGGGCCTGTCCTTTTCTCGCAACGCCGTGCGGGTCTGCACGGAAAGCCTTTCACTATGTATAAATTCCGCTCCATGAATTCCAATGCCGAAATGCAGCGGCACGAACTTGAAATCCATAATGAAATGCAGGGCCCTGTCTTTAAAATTGCAGAAGATCCAAGAGTCACCCGCTTCGGAAAATGGCTGCGCAAAACGAGCCTGGATGAATTGCCCCAGCTCTGGAATGTGCTGAAGGGTGAAATGAGCCTCGTCGGCCCACGCCCCCTTCCTCTCTACGAAGTGGATAAATTTGAAAGTCTCTCTCACCGCCGCCGACTAAGCATGAGACCCGGGCTGACGTGTCTGTGGCAGGTCGAAGGCCGCAGCAACGTTTCATCCTTTGATGACTGGGTGCGCCTGGATTTAAAATATATTGATTCGTGGTCGCTCCTGCTGGACGCTTATATTCTTATACGCACTATTCCCGCTGTGCTCATGGGACTTGGTGCAAAATGAAACACTCGTTTTTTAGCGAAGTTTCTGGCAAATTTTCTTTAAGGCCATTAACCTTCGCATTTTCTCATGCAAGCAACCCAGAAAACTAGTGTAATTACCGGCGGTGCAGGCTTCCTTGGATCTCATCTGGCAGACCGACTGCTTTCCGAAGGACACGATGTCATCGCGATCGACAATCTCATCACCGGCAATGTTGCGAATATTGAGCATCTGGCCAGCAACAAAAGCTTTCGCTTCATCTGCCAGGATGTCACCCAATATCTCTACCTGCCTGGCAAAGTGGATTACGTATGGCATTTCGCCAGTCCGGCAAGCCCCATTGATTATTTGGAGCTTCCTATTCCCACATTAAAAGTGGGTGCATTAGGCACGCACAACTCCCTCGGTCTGGCCAAACACAAAGGCGCCGCTTTCTTTCTTGCCTCCACCTCGGAATGTTATGGAGACCCTCTCATCCATCCCCAAACCGAAGACTACTGGGGAAATGTCAATCCCATCGGACCACGTGGAGTCTATGATGAGGCGAAACGCTTTGCTGAAGCCATGACCATGGCCTATCACCGCTTTCACAAAATGGACACGAAGATCATTCGCATCTTCAATACCTATGGCCCGAGAATGCGCCTCCGCGACGGCCGTGTCGTTCCCGCTTTTATCGGACAGGCACAAACCGGCCAGCCCATCACTATTTTCGGCGATGGCTCGCAAACCCGCAGTTTCTGCTACGTATCAGATCTTATCGATGGCATTTACCGCCTCATGATGAGCGATTATCACTACCCTGTGAATATCGGAAATCCCCGCGAAATGACCATTCGTGAGTTTGCTGATCATATTCTTCGTCTCATCAAGAGTGATTCCAAAATCGAATACAAGCCTCTGCCGGAGGATGACCCCAAAGTCCGCCAACCCGATATCACGCTTGCTAAAAAGATTCTCAGCTGGGAGCCCAAAGTGAAATTCGAAGACGGAATTCAAAAAACTATCGACTATTTCAAAGACCGTATCTCCTCCGAAACAACTTGAGATTAATTTATTTAAGCGGATATTGGACTAAAGTAAGTCTTATCGTCGAGTCACCCCCGACACCATGAAATCAATGATTAAGCCCTCCATTATTATTTCACTTTTGCTGGCCTCAGCCTCTTTGAATGCCTTTTCCCAGGCGCAAAAGGAGTTGCAGACCGATTTTGCGATTACAAAAATCGACGCAAATTTGGTGAAAACGCCTCAAATTTCTATCGGCATCGGCCCGATCAAAAATACGAAAAGCCGCGATTGGCTGGAAGTCGAAGTGGAATTCGCCTGGCAGCCAGTCCGCAATGATCTCAAATACACAGACGAGCTGACCTTCGCCTATTACATTCTCCTGAATAATAAGAGCGCACAGAATCCACAGAATACACTTCTAACCGGCCAAGTCACCCACGTGGCAATTGCCGCCGGAAAGGGAATGCGCTCGGTGATGTATGTCAGCCCCCGCACTTTGGAAAGATTCTTTGAAGGAAGAGTTCCTGCCAACATTCAGGTCTCTATAGTGGACGTTGGCGTGACAATCACCAAACAGGGGCAGCTGGTAGCTTTCAAAAGCCTCCATGGCAGCGGCCCCTGGTGGAGTAACTATCAGCAAACAGCGGGTTATGTTCTTAATAAGAATGAAACCCCTTTCGCCCCGCTTTTCTGGGATTACTACGAAGCAATTAAGTCACGTCCAGCAGGCCTCTAATTTTCGTATTTTCCATGGCAGCAAGCTCCCGTATTCTTTGCCTTAACATTGGGATGC